>CAZBZJ010000072.1:0-6553 GCA_964496355.1 uncultured Planctomycetia bacterium
GAGACACTATATCCTGTGCCGGGGTTTTCTTCAGTTTGGTAATTATCTTTCTGGCAAGCCACTCTTTTATAATCCGCATATATGAAAACTAATTGTTGTAAATGTTTATATAGTATAATTATAACTTTTTTCCCACATATATCAATAGAATTCAAAGAATTTATATTTTGAATTTTTGTTCAGCCAGCCGGTTTGCGGCTTTATAGGGAGGAATATTCTTTTCCTCTGAAAGGGCGAGTATTGCGCGGGTAGTGTTTTCGATATTCATTGCTTCTTTTACGGTTTCGGAGATTAGAAAAATTCTTCCTTCAACTTCTTTAACACAGTTTATCAAACCTCCGGCATTGGCTACGTAATCGGGCACATAAATAATTTCCATATCATGGAGCATCTGCCCGTGTTTAGACTCATCGGCTAACTGGTTATTTTCAGAGCCGCAGATTAGTTTTAAACGCGAGCCTTTTAAAGCCTTAATATTATCGTCATTGATTGATTTACCCAGAGCGCAAGGTGAGAATATATCTATCTGGTTGGCTAAATCAGCCAGGAATTTCTGGTCTTTTATCTGCTGCCGGGTATAGACCAGAAACTCGATTTTATCGATTTTACCAAATCTGTGGAACTGTTGTTTTACCCATTCAATACGGGTTTTACTCAGTTCCGCACAGATAATCTTGGCAACATCAGAATGGACGTAATTCTTAGCCAGTTCATATCCGCATTGGCCGATACCCGATATTAAAACTACTTTATTTTTGAGGGATTTATCTTCGAATACGAATTCTGCCGCAGCCCTGGCGGCATGGTAAACCCCGATTGCGGTAACCGGGCTGGGGTTGCCGGAGCCACCGTAATACAGGCTTTTGCATACAGTAAATTTGCATACCTTATCCATATCATCGAAATCAGTACAACCGGTATTGGAATCTTCAGCAGTTACATAAGGGTTTAAGTTTCGTTCTTTACGTTTTGCATTTACGAAGTTCAAGAATCGGGCAAAGGCTTCATTTGCAAGTTTACGGACTGAATTATCAGGCGGTGTACGGGTAGCTTTACCGCCGCCGGAGTGGGTATTGGCTACCGCAGCTTTATAAGTCATAGCTCTGGATAAACGCAGAGTATCAGTAAGCATTGAGTCCAGGCTGGAATATTGTTTTTCCCGCAATCCGCCTAATGCCGGGCCTAAGTTGGAATTATGGATTGAAAGCATAATAAGAGTACCGGTCTTAGAGCCGAACATAATCAGAAATTCGCCATCGCCATTCTGTTTGTTAAAGCCGAATTTTTCCATATAGCTTTTTAAATCAGTATCCTGCATATTTGCGGTGTCAAAAAAATGGATATTGTCTAAATACGCTAAATTATTGATTTCAGAGCCGATTTTACCCGAAGATTCATTTTTTACTCGGTAAATATGAGGTGTTTGACCGGCGCCAAACGAATAAACAATAAGGTCATTTGTACCTTTTGCAAGAGACCGAAGTTTATCGCATATTTCTGAAATGGTATAAGTGGTTTTATCCGCCATATTTTTTCACATTACATTTCAATAATAATCCCGCCATAGGTCAACCCGGCTCCGAAAGCTACCAGAAGGATTTTATCATTTGATTTAATCCGGCCTTCTTCAACTGCTTCAGCTAAAGCTACGGCAGTCGATGCAGCCGACATATTTCCGTACTTATGTATATTAAGATACAGCTTTTCTTCAGGGTTTATACCCATATGCTTGGCTACAGAATGGAGTATCCGGATATTTGCCTGGTGAGGTATTACTAAATCAATATCATCTCCGGTTAAGTTTAAGGGTTGGGCAGATTTAAGAGCTGATTCAGCCATAAGCCTTACAGCATGCCGGAATAATTCATTACCCTGCATCTTCAAAAAATGTTGTCTATTCTCTACTGTATCGTGGGTTGCCGGATTTCTGGAACCTCCGGCCGGTACTTTCAATAAATCTCCGTGTTCGCCGGCAGCACCAAGGTATACTGAAAGGATACCGCCGGTTCCTACTCTTCCTAAGACTGCAGCGCCGGCACCGTCACCCATAAGCACGCAGGTGTTCCGGTCAGACCAGTCGGTTATACTCGACATTTTTTCGGCTGCAATGCAGAGGATATTTTTGTAGGCGCCGGATTGAATAAACTGGTCGGCTATTGCCAGGTTATAGAGAAACCCCGAACAGGCTACACTTATATCAAATGCCGGGATTCCGTTTATACCTAGTTCGTTTTGTACAACACAGGCTGTAGAAGGAAAGAACATATCCGGGGTAATGGTTGATACGATTATCATATCGATATTTTCTGGAGTCAATCCGGCATTCTCTATAGCTTTTTTCCCGGCTTTTACTGCCATATCGCTGGTTGCTTCTGAATTCCCGGCTATACGGCGTTCTCTTATACCGGTACGGGTGGTAATCCATTTATCGTTAGTATCGACCATTTTCTCCAGGTCTTTATTAGTTAAAGTTTTTTGAGGCAGATATTTGCCGGTTCCTAATATTCCCGATTTTTGGCTACTCATGATTACGCTTTATAATCAATCAATATATTATTTGGATTCTTCTTGTTTTCTTTCCTGATACCCTTTTAAGCTCTTATTCAGGCAGCTTATAAGTTCGGTAGCTACATTAATTACCTGATTGTCAGAAAACCCGGACTTTTTCATCTCCCGGTAGAAAGAACGGGCAACTATTGCAGCAGCTTTAGCCGCACCTTCTTCAGGGACTTTGGAAACGATCTTTTGCATCAGGTCAGGCATGGTGGATTTTTTAGGCGGTTCTGGTTCACGTTGGCCAGGTTTCGGATTCTCCATTAATTATTTTCCTCCTTTTTAATATCCAGGTTTTAAGTAAGCGAGCTTTCTTCGGTTATAAGGTTTATAAAATCGAAAAGATTATTTAAGGTAAACGGTTTTGGCAGATAGAAGTCAGCGCCTAAAGATATACCTTTATCAAGGCTTTTACGGTCTTTTTTTATAGTTAACATTATGACAGGGATATCGCTGAGCCGGGAATCGGATTTTAACTTTTGGAGAAGCTCGAACCCGTCCATCTTAGGCATAAGAACATCGAGGATTATTAAGTCGGGTTTTTGGTTCTGGACAGATTCAAGGGCAGAATGGCCGTTATCAGCCTGCTGAGCAATGAATCCTTTTCGTTCAAGCTTAGCAGCCAGATATCCGCGTATATCCGGCTCGTCATCGACTATAAGAATACGCTGGTTATGCATAATTAAATTAGAACGTTAAAATATAAGTATAGTTTATCATATCCGGAGCGTCAAACGCAACCTTTCATTCTGTAAAGTTACACCTGAGGTGTGACCTGAAATGTAACTTTACAGCCTTATTCGGATTTTTTGGCCAGTAGGAATTCTGCAAATGACAGGTCGGCCCGGGTAGTTATTTTCAAATTTTCCGGGCCAGAGTTTATAATTTTTACCGGCGTATTTTTTTCAATTAATATAGAGTCGTCATATACATAGTTGAAACGTTTAGAATTTCTCATCATCTGAGGTATAAGGGATGTCCTGAATCCCTGCGGTGTCTGGATATGGTAGAGATTTTCTCGGTTTAAAGTTTTTTTAACTGTTAAATCAGCTCCAGCATATTTGAGGGTGTCTTTTACTGAAAATCCGGGTATAACTGCCTTGTATCTTCTAAGGGTATTAATTGTTCTCGTTATTAATTTTTTTGTTACTAACGGGCGGGCGGAATCGTGAATTAATACATAGCCTGTATTTTCATCGATTTGTTTCAGGCCATTTATCGCTGAGTCGGCTCTTCTTTTGCCGCCGGCAATAATTTTTTCAACTTTGGAAAACCTGTATTTTTTAACTAACTGTTTTGATTTAGCCAGTTTATTTTTCCTGCATACCAGTATAATACCGTTTATTTGTGAGTGAGATTGAAAGGCTTTTAGAGAATAATAAAGCAAAGGTTTACCTGCCAGCCTGATAAATGGCTTATCGGTTTTAGCCTTTAGCCGTCTACCTGAACCTGCTGCTAATATTATTGCAGTTGTTTTGGTTGACATAGGCAATATTCAGGATACCGTAAGGTTTATAAAATCAAGAAGGTTCTTTACAGAGAAAGGTTTGGGAAGATAAAAATCAGCGCCTAAAGCGATGCCTTTATCAATATTATCGCGTTCGCGTTTGGCAGTTAGCATAATTACCGGAATACCGGAATATTTTTGGTTTGATTTTAACTCCTGCAGAAGCTCGAATCCGTCCATCTGCGGCATCAGCACATCCAGAATTATAAGGTCAGGCATCTTTTCTTTAAGTATTTCTAATGCTTGTTTGCCGTTTAATGCCGTTTGGGTTTTGAACCCGTGTTGTTTCAGGTTTAAAGCCAGGACATCGCACATTCCCGGTTCATCGTCGACTATAAGCACAGTTTTCTCAGGGTTAGCCATACTTTTACACTTTCAGCATTCGCTGGAAACTAGTATTGTCTAAATGATAGAGTTTTTTGATGTATTGTTGGTATTCCTTTTTAGCATTTTTTAACATATCGGTTTTTTCTGCAAAAAAATATTTCAAGCTTTCTTTATCCATCTGGAAACGGTTTTTGAATATTTCTTCGGGTACCGGTGAGCCCAAAAACATCTTGTATAAGCCCTTGCGATTCTGCAAATTTTTCTCAACATTATTTAAATCCACTCTTTTAGGTACAGCGGCTTTCTTTTTTACATTGTAGCGGTCATAACCGTAGTATTTGACTTCGCCTATTACTTCCATAGGCAGGAATTTAAAAATCATAAATTTAGGGTTGGTTACAATACAGAGATCATCGAATTTCGCGTAATATTTAGCATAATGTACCATAATTTTAAATATAGTAAGCATAAACTGGAGTTTATTGAAGTTAAACATAGAGAAAAACCGGGTACCGAATATATCGCTGTCAAGAGCCAATTGGCCTACTTCACATATTTTTCTATCCCTTTTACGTAAGGTATCTACTTCTTGTTTATAGCCTTCGTCTATGGGTAAGCCTAAAGGTGAATCAGGTATAAGGGTGTTTGCGGCCACTACTTTGCCTTTGTGTACTCCCACAAAAGTAGTTGTACCGGGCAGGGCGTTCTGTATGGATAGCCTTAAGCCGCTTTTATAGAATTCGGGCAGGATATAGCCGCGCATAAGGTATTCGCGGTAGACCAGCGCTAATGCCTGTTCCAGCTCATCGCGTGTCGCCGCAATCCGGTATTCGACTTCGCCTACGTGTTCAATACTTCGTTTCAGGGATGGTAAACTCATATTTAGGTGCCCATAAAATAATTAATCATCATTTCGCAAAATGCGAATACAAACCGTTCTTTGTCTTTGGTATCGATTTTTATGTGTTGGATGCCAACGTCATACCCTTTTTTCGTTGGGCTTTCTTTACGCCAGACAACTTTACTTAAAGCAGTAATCGGCTTTTTTATGTTTGGTAAATATAACTGGGCTTTTAGGCGCGTTCCTAATTCCAACTTCTGGTTTACGCGTAAGCGTACGCCGCTTCCGGAAACATTTTGGGATATGGTTTCTTGAAGGATTTTTTTGCGCGGCATCAACTTATATATTATTTTAAAGTGCAGGTCCAGGCGTTGTGCCCGGCGCCGGTCTTTTTGGTTAACTATGGCTTTGACTTTTTTAGGAGTTTTTTTCTTTGATTTCTTACGCCTGGTTTTACTTTTGCCTTTTTGTTCAGTCATTATATTCAACCCTCCTCTAATGACAACTCTAATATTTTATCACATAAAAACTGGATTAATCCGTGATAATCGTCAGCTCGAAAAATTTTAAACCCGGTAAGGAATTTCTCTTTATCAATTTCTTTATTCCATACTACCATGCAGGAAGCTTTTATAGGTTCGGATTTTTCCGGTAAATAGATTAATAAATCTACCCGGTCATTTTTATCGAATTTTCTGGGAAGTACAGCGGCTATACCCCGGCCGCTTATATTTTTAAGCTCGATCTTTATCGGGTTTTGAGGGTCGTGTTTTGGGATATATTCAAGGTTTAGGGGCAGATAAATGCGTTGAGCTTTACGTTTTTCTGTAATTTTAGCTTTCTTTTTTTCCATAAGTTTATTTAGCTGTCTTTACTTTCTTGCCCAATTATAATACAAATCCTGCAATAGTCAAAGCCTATCCGTTTTGAGCGACTTTGGTAAATATAATCCGGCCTGACGGGTTTTGTAATATGGAAGTAACTTCAACCTTTACTTTTTTCCCGATTAGCCAGCGGGCATTCTCTACTACTACCATAGTACCGTCTTCTAAGTAGCCTACAGCCTGATTATACTCTTTTCCTTCCCGCATTAGCTTTAACATAATCTTTTCGCCGGGTAAGAGTACCGGTTTAAGAGCTTCGGATAATTCATTAATATTTAAAACCTTAACTTTTTGTAATACAGCTACCCGGTTCAGGTTATAATCGGTTGTAAGCACAGATGCGTCGAGTAACTGCGCAAGTTTCACCAGTTTAGCGTCTGTGTCGAGCTTGCCTTCGGGTTCTTGTTCATGTATTTTAAGCTCTACATCGGGCAAAGATTG
>CAZBZJ010000073.1:0-6525 GCA_964496355.1 uncultured Planctomycetia bacterium
ATTCGTATGACCAATCAACACTCAGCAAACGTGCCCGTTCTAAGGAATCTTTTATATGTTTTTCCGTTACCAAGACTGAATGCCGGGGATGAATCACCCTCTGAGAAAATCCGGTAATCCTTTGTACGGAGCCGGGAGCAAAACAAAAATATACTTTAGACACCTTCTTGCCCCATGACTTTTCCGTATCGATAATCTCCCTTTCAATCTTATCTGCGGTTTCTAAATCAAGTATATCAGAATATCCGGTTTTTTTGTCTATAACCTTAAATACAGCATTGTCAGAAGGTTTCTTTACAGAATCGGTAAAGGTAAGAGATATGTATGAAGAATTTATATCCAAACCCAATGAAAGCGGCTGTTTCATTTCTTATACCCCACAACATAATCCTTGAACCGCAAATCTATATAAGCTATTTTATCAAGTTCATCTGCGAACTGCTCAAGGATAGAGTCAGACAGAATACGCACTTTTTTCTCATAATCCCGGCTGCCGATACGAATATCGATATCATTTAAATCAAACCAAATATCATTCTGGCTAAACGCTGAAACCGCGGCAATATTATATTCGGAGTTAAGGCCGAATTTCCTTATTAAATCTATTAAAGATACGACATTATCGGAATATGCAAACTCTACCTTTTCACCAATCGCATACTCCCTCTTTGCCGGCAAGAGAGTATTGACTATAATCAGCCCGTCAAAAGGGATACGGGAAGATTCGGAGATTATAATACCGGTTCTATCCGAAACATAATACCGGCCTGCAATATTGAATTGCAGAAAAGGCTGCCGTTTGATGAATTCGACATAAATCTTATGCGGAAACCTGCGGTGTACTATGATTCTTTTGAACTGGGCATACCGGCTGCTGAGTTTTGAAGACAATTCATCTATATCTATAGAAAACAGGCTTTTGCCTTTTAACGATTCAAGTTCATTTATAGATTTTTTCACCCGGAGGCCGGGCTGTTTTAAATTAACTTCTACAGTTTCAACCGAAAATAGCCGGCTTTCTTCTAAAAACCGCCTAAGCTGTACAGCCGAAGAAAATAATAAAGCCGAAATAACAATAATTGCGCCAACTATTATAAATATCTTTATCCGTCTTATCCGCCTGGATTTCTTCTTCATTTATTTGCCTGGCCTTTGATTGATAAAAACCGACTCCAAGATTTCTTCGCACAAATCCCCAAACTCAATTCCGGCTTTTTTGCATGCAAAAGGAAGCAAACTGTGCGCAGTCAAACCGGGCACAGAGTTAAGTTCTAGTATATAAGAATTATAATCGTTATCCATCCTTAAATCAACTCTTGCCGCGCCTCTACATCCTAAAACTTTATAAACTTTCAAAGATAAATCCCGGACATTCTTATAAACAGGCTTCGTCAATTCCGCAGGCGCTATAAACTCGGATAAACTCTCGGTATATTTAGCAGAATAATCAAACAGGTGATTTTTAAATCTTATTTCAACAACCGGCAACACCTTACCGTTTATAATCCCTACCGTGAACTCTCTTCCGTCGATATATCTTTCAATCAAAACTTTATCAGATATTTTTCTCGCTTTTTCTACAGATTTTTTGATTTCGGACTTGTTTCTCACAATACTTATACCAAGAGTAGAACCTCCGTAATGCGGTTTAACAATTAAAGGGAATTCGTTATCCTGCAACTGTAAATAATCTTCCGGCCAAACCCTCGATTGAGGAAAAGGGATACTGTTCTCTTCGAAAATCTTGTATGTTTGAATCTTGTCCATAGCCAAATAAGAAGCCAAAGAACCAGAACCTGTAAATCTTATTTTATTCTCTTCAAAAAGTTTCTGAAGCTGCCCGTCTTCGCCAAACTCCCCGTGCAGGGCAATAAATACAATATCAATTCCGTTTTTTCTTATTATGTCCAGAATCTCGCATCTATCGGTAGTCTTAAGGTCAACATCTACAACTCTGTATCCGGTATCTCTTAAAGCACTTATTACATTATCGCCGGATATCAATGATATATCACGTTCCGGCGACACTCCTCCCCTGAATACCCCTATATTCAAGTTTTTTAAATTATTTTTCATACCTAAATACAGATTCCCACAGATTTTTTACTGAGTAGCACTGATTTGGCGTAACCATCAGCGTTAATCAGCGTAGATACCTTAATTTATTTATTCAGGTATAATAATCTGCGCTAATCGGCGTATCAGCAGTTCCAGCGCTCTATCTCTTCTTCCAGCAAAATCCCGGAATGATTATAAACTTTTTCTTTAATGTAATCCATTAAAAATACCACATCTGCAGAATCAGCACAAGACTCGTTGATGATAAAATTTGCATGTTTTTCCGATATATATGCACGACCTCTGCTGAATTTTTTCAATCCGGCTTCCTCTATCAGTTTAGCAGCACTGAGTTCCGGTTTGGGATTCTTAAATATACAGCCGGCGGTTTGTTTGCCAATTTCCTGAAAACGTACCCGTAAATCCAGGTTTGTTGCTATTTTAGATTTTATATTCTCATTACCGTTGCCGCCTAAAGCCAATTCAGCCCCCAGTACAATGAATTTTTTCAAAGAAGAATGGCGGTAACAGGATACTATATCTTCTTTGCTTATAAAACGAACCTCTTCTTTTTCCGTGTCCAGAATTTTAACTTTTCTGGCTATATCAAATATATTTTTACCCTTATAAGAAAAATTATTTACTAATATACCGCCTAAACAGGCCGGGACTCCGGCCAAGAATTCAGCTCCTCCTAACGATTTTTCTATACACCATTTCAGAAATCTGCCGGTCTTGACTCCGGCTCCCAGATATATATTTCCAGAATCCGTAAAATCAATGCCGGTAAAATCCAATTTAACTACCGCACCATCAACGCCTTTTGACGATACAAGAATATTTGTTCCGCCGCCTAAAACTTTCCAGGACAAATCGTTTATTTTAAATATTCTTAAAGCTTCTAAGAGCGATGTTTCGGAATTGGGTATAAAAAGAACCTTAACATTACCGCCTATTTTAAAACTGGTGAAAGGTTTTAGCGGTTCATCTCTAAAAATAATTCCGAGTTCCTTTAATTGCTTCAGCTCTTGTTTACCCATCGCATATTACAGATTTATTCTGGACAGCTCCGTACACTTTCATAATCTCATCCTGGATATTGTTAATATTTCCGGCTCCCAACGCTAGAAAGAAATCGCCGGGGTTAAGGAGCCCGGGCGTTTTATTTGCCAGGTCTTTTTCAGCAATATATAAAGATTCTTTCTTACGGGTTTTAGTTATTCTTTTGTAGAACCACTGGCTGTCGATACCTTCAATTTCTTTTTCGCCCGCAGAGTATATATCTGTAACAACTAATAGGTCGGCGTCTTCAAAACAACGGGCAAATTCCGACACCAGATTCTTAACTCTCGAAAACCTGTGCGGCTGAAATAAAACAACCAGCCTATCAGGATTAATAATCCTGACTGCCTGTAAGACTGCCTTGATCTCGCTGGGATGATGAGCATAATCATCGACAAATTCAACCTCATTTATATTACCTTTGAACTCTAACCTTCTTCTGGTACCGGGAAATTCTGCAATGGCTTTAGCAATCTCTTCAAAACCAAATCCCAATCCTTTACATAACGCTATAACCGCCAGGCAATTCTGTATATTATGCCGGCCCAATAAAGGAATCTTCACTTTTAATCTCGGCTGGCCATTATATATTAACGTAAAAGAGCTTACAGAACGTGTGAAGTTCAGATCTTTTGCTCCGAAGATATTCTGCGGCTTCAGGCCATAAGTAAGGGTTTTCTTCTTATTCTTTTTCAAAATTTTTAAAAGCAATTCGTCATCGCCGCATGCTACAATCAGCCTTTGAGCTGATTGAGAGAATTTTTTAAAGGACTCTATTAACTTAGCAAAACTTTTATAAAAACTCACATGCTCTTTATCAATATTAGTTATAACCGCATAAGAAGGTTTGATATAAAGAAAACTTGCGTCACTTTCGTCGGTCTCCACTACAAACATATCTTTGCCCCACCAGGAAGAAATATTCGAATATCTGGGTATACCGCCTACCATAGAAGCTATATCTTTGCCTAAACTTTTTAAAACAAAAGAAGCTAAAGAGGTAACCGTAGTTTTACCGTGGCTGCCAGCAACTGCTATGGTATCTTCATTTTTCAAAACCTGCCCTAAAAGTACGCCGCGTTTAACTAACGGAATACTCACCGCCCGTGCCGCCTGTATTTCAGGATTATCTCCTTTTATAGCCGAAGAAAAACATACTAAGTCTTTATCCTTCACGGAACCGGCTCTATGGGGCACATCTATATCTATATTATTCTGTTTAAGCTCTTTAATTATCGCGTTTTCCCGGATATCCGAGCCGGAGACTTTATATCCTTTATTCATAAGCAGCCTGGCTAAACCGCTCATCCCAATCCCGCCTATTCCGACAAAATGGATTTTTTTAATATTTACCGGTAATATTCTTTCCATTTTTCTTTAAATTCTTCCATATCTTTGAGGCTGCGATACGTCCTGAAAAAAGAATCATTAAACCCCAATCCCTGCCTTATATTTCTCACCAGTTGCCGAAACTCATCTTTACCGTATTTCTTTATCAAGAAATAGACTATACTCCAGGATTCTAAATAGAATTTTTTTACATAATTATCCGCGGACAATTCTTCACTGGGGTCTCTTTCTCTGTCAAGATTACTGAATTCAGCTTCTAGTATTTCCTCAAAAGGTATCTGCTCGGATCTGCTTAAAATATGTGCCATCTGATTCTTTAAAGAATACCAATCATTCTCCTTTTCTATATAAACTGCAACTCCTTCATCGAGCCATAATGGCACTTTCTTCTTCTCTACAAACTCGGTAAATATCAAATGCGCAAGTTCATGTGCAAGGGTATATTTAATAAACTGATAAGCTTCTGCATAGGTATAGATTTTTTTCTCCAAAGGCCTCGCGCAGCCGCCGGACCATTCCGGCATATTTGTATTTCTAATATATGCTTCTTTATTATCATAAACGTAAATTTCTGCCCTTGCCTTCCAGACCCAGGGTTCGTCTCTAAAAAAACCGAACTCTTCAGTTATGTTACGGTAACCGTCCTCAGCCTTCTGAATTAAGCGGTTGAGAAATGAATTATCGGCGCTTTTGTAATATACTAAAAAATGATGGCTTTTTCTGATATTCCAGCCCTTTCCTGCTTCTGGATATAAGAAAAAATTAAATATCAGAACCTGTACTATAAATAAACTGATACTTTTTTTGAAAATTCTAATTGCGTAGTCCATATACTACATTTTTTTAAATTATCGGCCAGTATAGAAAATATATCCGCCTCATTCAGAAACTTTTCTATCATTAGCCTGAGTTTGGTCTTATCGATGCTCTCCTGGCGATACATAATCGCCCCGTATCTTCTTTCTAAGAACTCTGCATTCTTAACCTGATGCCCGTAAGCGTACGGATAAGGGATAAATATTACCGGTTTAGAGAAATAACATATCTCAGCTGCCGTTGAAGCGCCGCTGCGGCAAATAACTAAATCGCTTGCCAGGTATAAATCACCCATATCCTCATAAAAAGCAAATACTTTTGATTCTACGCTTATATTTTCATACCGCCAAACTGCTCTTTTAAAATCGTGCTTTCCTGTAATATGAATTATTTGCAGATTTCTGAGGCTTGTAGAAAAAGCCTCTACAGCCTCCAACACCAAATTATTAATAAACTTAGCCCCTAAAGAGCCGCCAAAAACAAGGATAGTCTTTTTATCCGGAGTTAAACCCAACTCCTTCTTACAGGCACTCTTATCTTTCTTTACTTTAATCACCTGGTCTCTTAACGGTACACCTGTTTTTATTTCCTTTCTTGTTTGCGGCGATTTTATGCCTAAAAACACCTTGTCAGAAAAATAGTATAACACTTTATTCGCCATACCGTAAGATGCATTCGGTTCAACCAGAAAAACCGGAACAAAAAATAATTTACTTAAAATAACTATAAAAAAAGAATTCCGGCCGCCAAACCCTATGACTCTCTGCGGATGCAAACAAATTATGATTAACAAAGCTTCAGCAAAACGCAATACTGCTTCTAAAAATATATTCCTAAACATCAAATCAATACCGCACCGTATGAATCCTTCCTTTCTTAAAATAGATGACTCTTCGGATTTAGTGCCGCAAAATATAATTTTAAAACCGGGATATTCCGATTTTATAACCCTGGCAAGGTTAAGTGCCGGATAAAAATGCCCTTTACTTCTATCACACGCTAATAATATACGCATAGTATCTAACATTTGATAATAAGAAGTTAGAAGTTTATATTTTCTAACTTCTAACCTCTAACTTCTAACCTCTAACTTCTGCCTTCTAACCTCTAACTTCTGACCTCTAACCTCTAACTTCTTATCCCCGTACCCTGGTTGCATTAAAAAACAACCCTAATAAAATATAACTAACAACCACCGAACTTCCCCCGTAACTTATAAACGGCAAAGGAAGCCCTTTA
>CAZBZJ010000074.1:0-6454 GCA_964496355.1 uncultured Planctomycetia bacterium
CCCATAACTACGGCTCTGGTTTCCAGCCCGGTAATTCTTTCCAATTCCTGGCCTAAAATAAAGCTTATACCGCCAAACCGGACCGGATCCGTACTTTCCTTTACCATCTTTTTAATAAAGGTTTTACCGCCTTTCGATTTTGCCCCTTCTGCAATAACTATTATGCTAAAACGTTTACCTTTCCGGCTTCTGGCTTTAACGAAATCCGATACTACATCAAGGTCATAATCAATCTCCGGGATTAAAATAACGTCTCCTCCGCCAGCTACGCCCGAATAAAGTGCTATCCAGCCAGCATGACGGCCCATAACTTCAACTATCATTACCCGGTGGTGGGACTGAGCAGTAGTATGTATCCGGTCGACGCCTTCGGTAGCAATGGTGACAGCTGAATCAAACCCGAATGTCATATCAGTGCCCTTAACATCATTGTCGATAGTCTTGGGTACACCAACAACATTAACACCATCCTGGGATAATTTATGGGCAATACTCAGAGTCCCATCGCCGCCTATACAAACCAAACACTCAATATCCAGCTCTTTTATAGCATTTATCACTGCTCCGGACCTATCTTCGTAAGTGGCTGCCCCACCCTTTACAACCGGATACCGGTAAGGATTTGAACGGTTAGATGTTCCCAGAATAGTACCGCCTCGAGCAAGAATACCGGAAACATCTTCATAAGCCAAATCCCGAAACCTGCCTTCGATCAACCCTTGATAACCGTCTTCTATACCAATAACCTGAAAACTTTTCTCTAAAATGGCTTTTTTAGCAACCGCTCTTATAACCGCGTTAAGCCCCGGACAATCACCCCCTGCGGTCAAGACAGCAATTCGTTTCTTTGCTTTATGCATAATTTTACTCTCGGCTGGATTTTTTTATCACCCAGAACAATAATCTCTGTAATCTCATCTAATCTTGGTAATCAAGTCAAATTGATAGATTACCGGCATAAAATTTCAATTTGGCTTTAATTCAAATCCTCAAGCCACCCGGCAGCCTTATTAATCCTCTTTCGGAAAAACTTACCCAGATTTTTATTCTTTTTAGCTTGATGGTATTTTAGGTAAATATGTTTTTTAGTCAGCCCAACGACTTCTATCTTACCAGTCTTATGTGACATGACAAACCGAAATCTTTTACTCGGGCCATTAAGCAAAGATCTGGCTTTCTCTACGATTCTATACCCTTTATACAGAGGCACCTGGAAATGCCTTTTAACTCTTTTAACCGGACGGCATTGAAAGACGTAATAAGGGTTTATGCCAATTTGGGTAAGTTTGCGCTGTAAATCTGCCAGGACTTCAGAATTATCGTTTACCCCTTTTAGTAAGACTGTCTGATTAATAAGAATAACCCCGGAATTCAAAAGGCAACTTACAGCCTTAATAGATTCAGAGCTAATCTCTCGAGGATGGTTATACTGGGTAACCACATATATACGCCGGTTATTCTTTGAATATCTTTTAAAAGTCCTATGTAAACTCTTATCCTCGGTTATACGCTGCGGCCAGACAACCGGGATCTTGGTGCCAAGCCGGACAAAATCTATATGTTTTATCTGAAGTATCTTTTCTAAAAATTTTTCAATAACTGCGTTATCCAGCATTAAAGAATCGCCGCCGGATAGCAAGACATTGTTAATTTCACCATGCTCTTTAATATAATCGACTGCTTTCTTAAACCGGTGTAATATCTCCCCGGTAGAAATCCCCACCAATCTTTTCCTGAAACAATACCTGCAGTATAGAACACACCGGTTAGTGGCTAAAATCAATGCCGTCTGGTCATACTTATGCTGCAAACCCGGCTCTTTTGTATCTTCGGCTTCACCGCTTGTATCATAGGAACCGCCTAAATCGAGTTCATGTTCAGACGGCACAGCCATCTGCAATAACGGGTCACCGGGATTATTCCAATCTATAAGCGATGCATAATAGCCGCTTATAGACATAGGATGCCGTTTTACCACAGCTTTTAGCTTTTCTTCGGCCTGACGGCTGATAGGGTAGTACTGTTTAAGCTGTCTTATACTTGTTATATTTCCGGTTAATCTGTGCATCAAATCCATAATGAGTACTCTCTTTAACGTAACGAACCTTGTTTAAACACCAAATTTAAGGCGAACTGCGGCTGGAATACAAGCACTTTATTATATGATTTTTGCAATTAGTCTGCAAGTTATTTAAAAACAGCGTTGAATCTGTAAGCGTCCTATAAAGAAGTTAGACGTAGGACGTTGGGACGTCCAACATCCCGCATCCAACACCCTACGGATCAGGGTGTACCTTTATAGGACGTCTACAACTTCTGATCAAACTGGCGTTTTATTTGCGGGTGCAGAAAAAATATTACAATAAAAACATGGTAGCAGAAAGAAGCAAAGTCTTTGAAACCAGGCGAGATAATAATAATGATATCACCGGTAAACTTTAGTAAACCGAAAAATATTAATATTTTGGTAAACACAATATACCCGGAAAAAAATACTAAAATTATCCGGGCCAATTTATTGTGCCTTAAAATACCAACTCCAATAAAAAAAGAAAGGGTACTCGTAACAAATATAAATAAAAGCACATTTACAGGCTTAAAATCTGCTCCGGTTAAAGAATACAGCATATGCCCGCTTAGAGTTATTAATCCTATCAATAACTCGGTTACTCCTACTCCTTTAATCAAAGCTTTACCCGGCTTGTTATGCATCTACACTATTTGGCTTAATCCCAGATAGATAAACCAACTTCCTACAAATACCGATATTATTTTAGCGCAAAATCTAGCATCTTCAAACTTACTTATTAAATGAGAAAAAATCAATGGAGTTACGAAGATTGTGGTAGTTAGAAAGAAAATAAGAAAAAAGATAACGCTCTTGGTTAACGAACCTGACCGTAACGCCACGCTCACAGCCAGGAGAAAAGGCGGACAGATATTTATGCCGGCTAAGAAACCCACGATAAATAGAGAGCGGCTTTTGTTAAAAAGCCTGTTAAATACTCTACAGGCTTTATACCGTTTAAATAAGTTACTGAATCCATGAATGGCCATTATACTTCCCAGGAGAATAAAGATGAACGGGATGATAACATTATGTAAAAACCAAAGGTCTCTTAAATATTCTGCGAGTAAGCCGACAAATATACCGAATAAAGTATAGGCAACTAATCTTCCGCAGATAAAAAAACTCAAATTTGCAACCGATTTCTTCCAGGTTGAGGCTTCATCCGAAAACATGAAAGGTATAAGTACCGGATAACAGAAACCTGCGCAGAATAACCCCGAAGATAATCCCAGGCCGATCGCTTTCAGAATCATCTAAATCTTTCCTCTATTAACTTTTTTCCACGCGGCGATAAATATTCCGGAGTCCAAACTGCGCCTTTGTTTAGCACAACCTCTACGGCATCAATCTGTTGGAGGCTCTCAACCCTTTGTTTAATCGCTCCTGTAATAAATTGCGAATAGGGGCAAAAGGGTGACGTTAACACGATTTCAATGATCGCTTTTTTACCGGGTGTGACTTGAATCTTTCTGACTAAGCCCAGATCCACGATATTTATGCCCAACTCCGGGTCCGTTACTTCAAAAAGAACATCCTTGAGCTTATCCGCATCTATCTCATCTGTAACCGGCTTAACCGGCTCAGGTTCAAAGCTCCGGGTATTAAAAATAAACTGATATGCCGAAAAGAAGGCTAAAGAAAATACTAAAAGGATTACAGCTCTAATGGTTAGCTTTTTGAACTTCATCGATTAACACGAAAACAGGCTTTCAGTCAGAAAGGCCGGATTATTTATCATCCTTGAGGATGTATCTGTTTTTTATAGTAGTCGTAGCATTTCTGGCAGAGACCGTCGGATTCTGACCAATCCGGGTGTTTTTGTTTAATCTTATCTACAACATGTTCATCCTGATGTTTCAGGATATCTTTTATTTCCCTTTCAATCTTTTTGCCGCATAACGGGCAGGTAAACTCAAATCTATCCATTCTTCCTCCTCGCCTAAGGGGGCGGCCCCAAGTTACCGGCGGCCGCGCTCTTTCCAGAACCCGCTCTTTTTTGCCGCCTGATAATTAATGACCACATGCCGGTCAGGCGCAACTCTTAGAGCTTCATGTATAGAAGTGTCAAAGGTATATAATTCGACGTGTTTACCGTAACTTTCTTTAACTTCCTGTATAACCTCGATAAAATCCGAGTCTCCGGATATAAGGGCTGCTGTATCGTAATGGTTTACCACAGCCTTAGCCAGCATATCTAAAGCAATCTTAACGTCGAGGCCTTTCTGTATCCAGGTATTATGGACCCTGACTAACCGGCCCAGTTTTACTTCAAGATAAGGTGTGTTTAATTTCAGGTTTTTGAGGTAATCATATTGTTCTTGATAAGTCTGAACATTTTCTTCTTTGTTGAATTCCGCAGAATAATAATAACAACGCGCCAGACTTCTTCTGGCTGTAACCCAGCCGATAATATTCTGCCACTGGATATCTTTACGGCCTAAAGACCTTTTGGCATCCTTCATTTTCTGCACTACGTATTCGGCATCAATAAATATCATCAATCGGTCCATTCTTCCTCCTATCTTTTTTTGCCAAACATTTATAAAATTATATTAACATATAGACCCTATCAAAAATTAAAACCAAACTCACTAAAAATTGAGTTAATATGGCCAACTTAGCCGATTCAACTGACTTGATTTTATTATCAGGGTATTTGCACAAGAGATGCGCTGAACGCATACTCACAAATATAAATATCAAACTTACTAAAGACAGCCGGCTCAGGTATCCGGATAATACGTTTATAACTACAGAGACAAAACCTGCAAAAGCCAAAATTATATACCCGATAAAAGCTTTTTTCTCACCGAAGAGGCCGGCTAAATTTAATTTGCCGGACTTTATGTCTTCTTTATAATCCGGGATCTGGTTTCCAAAAAGTATAGCCGCAGTAAGAAAACCAAAAGGCAACGATAAAGTAAAACTTTTAATCTCCGGGAAAATACCGGTCTGTAAATAATAACCTCCACAGACTAAAGCCGGGCCAAAAAGAAGAAAAATAACTAATTCACCGAACCTGCGGTATGAAAGCCGCAATGGTTTATGTGAATAGGAGAAGAATAAGAAGACAATAATCAAAAACATCAATAAAGGCAAAGCTTCTTTCATCAACCCTGTTAAAACCGACACGCTGCATAAAGCCACAGAGAAAAAGAAGAAAGACGCTCTCAGATACCACCTTTCCGGTAAAATCCCTTCCTGAATGAGTTTCGAGCCTCCGAAAAAACCGTAAAAATGCCTGTCGTGCCAATCTGCTCCTGATTTCGAATCAGCATAATCGTTAATCAGGTTTGCTGATAAATGGGCAGCAACCACGGCGATCAATCCGAAGATGAAAGTAATAAAACTAAAATTGTTCAGTTGTATAACAGAACCTAATATAAACGGCAGAACAGACACACTGATAAAAGGCAGCCTTAACGCCCTGGCATATATACCCCGCATATGTTTTTTCCTGTTTTCTTGAATCATGACTGCGCAAATCCTGATCCTTAAGGATTTATATTGCCCTGTAATAAGTTATATGATAGCATAAATCCGTGTTTTATCGAATAAAAAATAAAGTCGAACATACTCTTAGTGATTTTGCCGGTAATATCGACGCAAATCACGGCCTGAAGTCCCTCTCCCCTCTTCTCCACAAACGGATTAAAGAATTCATAACCCGCAGCGGCAAGCGGATACGGCCGGTAATGCTGGCGGCTGGATACTTAGGATACAGCAAAAAAGTAAGTGCGGGATTATATACTACCGCAATCTCCGTTGAACTCTTCCATGACTTCATGCTTATTCATGACGATATCATAGATAAGTCTTTGACCCGGCGTAATAAGCCGTCTATGCATGCTATGCTCAATAATGACTTGGCTGATTTTGATAAGGTCAAATTCAGCGGAGAAGATTTAAGTATTGTGGTTGGCGATGTTATATATGCATTAGCTATAGATGCTTTCTTAACCATAAAGGAAAAGCCCAAGCGTAAAGAAAAGGCGCTTAAGAACTTTATCCAGGCTGCTATACTGACCGGTTCCGGAGAGTTCCTCGAACTGCTTTCAGGCATTAAGCGGATTGACCGTATCACCAAGAAAGACATCTATAAGATTTACGATTATAAGACGGCTTTCTATACTTTTGGCTGCCCTCTTTCTACCGGTGCTATATTGGCCGGCGCTCCCAAAAAGGATATAGAAAAACTTTACCGGTTCGGTATGCTGGTAGGACGGGCATTCCAGATAAAAGATGATATCTTAGGCTTGGTAGGAAACGAGAAAAATATCGGTAAATCTACTCTAACAGACTTACAGGAAGCAAAAAAAACACTCCTCTTATGGTATACCTATAAAAAAACTGGCGAACAGAATAAAAAAATAATCCGCGGTA
>CAZBZJ010000075.1:0-6271 GCA_964496355.1 uncultured Planctomycetia bacterium
CCTCCGCTCATCTGGTTAGGCCGGCGGTCAATAAAATCTTTTAATCCGACCTGTTCTAAAATATCAGCGGAAATCTGCCGGCGTAATTTAGCCGGTTTATTCTGTAATAAAAGAATATACTCGACATTTTCGATAGCTGTGAGGGTGTTTATCAGGTTGTAAGCCTGGAATACAAAGCCTATAGTATTAAGGCGGAATACTGAGAGGTTGTTTAAAGAAATAGAAGTAATTTCGGTATTATCATAATAAATCTTTCCCGATTCCGGTTTGTCCAGTGCGCCTAACAGGTTTAGCAAGGTAGTCTTACCTGAACCTGAAGGCCCGGCAATAGCCAGAAAAGATTTATCTTCTATCTGTAAATCCACTCCCCGTAGAGCCTTAGTTATTACTCCGCCCTTAGACTGGTAAGTTTTATGCAGATTTTCCACTTTTATTATAGCCATTTCTCCTCCTTAAAAATATCTTAACGCTTCCACGGGTTTCAGAGTGGAAGCTTTGAACGCCGGCATTATCGAAGCCAGGATACTGGTTATCAGGACTAACGAAGAAGCAGATACCAAGCTAAACAGAGTTATCCGGGGATAGATAACCGTCCCCATATAATAGCTTTCGAAAGCGCCGGCTGAACCTATTACAGCTAAATCAATTCCCAACTTAGCGCTGATTAAAGAAATACTTAATCCGGCTGTTAAGCCTGCAAATATACCAATTATACCTAAAAACAAAGATTCCAGAGTTACGGTTAAGACTATTTGTTTACGTTTCGTACCAACTGATAACATAATACCGAATTCACGGATTCTTTCTAATACTCCCATAAGCACTGTATTTAATATTCCGGCTGCAGCAACTAGAATAAGGATAACCATAATTATCATCAAAAAATACCGGTCGAATACAAGCCATTGGAAGAGAACGGGTTCAATATCGCGCCAATGCAGGATTTCGTATTCGTCTGTGTTGATTATTTTCTCAAGTTCCTCTACGTACTTATCGGCGTTATAGACATCGGCGGTTTTTAAAGAAAATTCTGATATTCTATTGGTTAATCCATAAAGTGACTGGGCGTCTTGTATATGAATGAACGCATAGCCCTTATCAATCTCTTCTGCTCCGGTTTTTAAAACCCCTTTTATCCGGAACGCGCCTCCGATTAACTGGCCGGCTAAATCCTGCCCTGTTATAACTATTTTATCGCCTACCCTTACTTTTAGCGATTCAAACAGGTCTTCTCCAACCAGGATTTGATTATCCGGTTCCGGTGTGAGAAACTCTCCTTTGTAGACATAATTGTCGATTTCGGTAACCTTCGTTTCTTTCTCGGGGTTAATACCGATTATAAGCGCACCGGAAGAATGTTCAGCCGAGTTTACCAGCGAATATTCTTTAACTCTGGGCGCATAAGCGGTTATCCCGGCTATCGATGAAACTTTATCTTTTATCATCCGGGGGTTTTCTATACTCAAATCTAACCCCATTTTTTTCTTAAACCCCTGTTTATGTATCTGGATGTGTCCTGAATTTAAGCTGGTATAATTGTCTATCATTTGATAATCAGCTCCGGAAATAAAAGCCTTGATAAAAATTACTCCGGCTAAAGCCGAGGATATCATCAGTATAGTCAATAAAGACCGGTTTCGGTTTCTTATAATATTACGCCAAGCTATCTTTATGAAGGTGTTCATACGCGGTTAAATTTCAAGCACCAAATAACAAATCACAAATAAATTCTAATAACCAAGTTCCAATGACCAAAACTGTTATTTAGATTTTTCTATTATAGCTGAAAATATTTTTTTTAATTCATTGGCTTCATTTCTGAGACCTGTGCCTTTTTGCTGACGCTCTTCGACGTTAGTATCACAAATTAACCTTAACCAATATGCAGATTCTTTTGCTTCCTTACGGCAGATCTTTATTTTCATTAAGAAATCTTTTTTGCCCAGCGATTCATTGGCTTCAATGTAATTTGAGCCAACCGAACCCGATGACCTGATTACTTGATCTATGTATTTAAAATTGACAGTATTTTTTGGTAATGCTTGACAAAATAGTGCCACTTTTTTAGCGAATTGATAAGTCCTTTCTTCAAGATCGTAGTTTTTATTACTCATTTAAATATGAAGTTTGGAATTTGGTTATTGAACATTGGAATTTATTTGAATTTTGTAATTTGTAATTTGTAATTTTCTTTTCGATATTGTACATATCGCTATATATGGTGTATTGCTTCAGTTGGTTTTAAGTTTGCCGCTTTCCAGGCCGGTATCAAGCCGGCTAGTAAGCTGATTATAAATATCGATAATGATGATACCAGTATATTATTCCAGAAAATCCGGGGATAGATTACGGTGCCTACATAAAATTCTTTAAATGCTTCTCCTACATGGGATAAATCAATGCCATAACGGCCGAAATACAGGGTTACGCAGAATCCTATTATTATCCCCAGAATAGCTCCGGTTAAGCCTAAGAAAAAGGATTCCAGGCTTACTATAAGCATAATCTGGCTGCGTTTAGTCCCTAAACTCAGCATAACCCCGAATTCCCGGATGCGTTCTAATATACCCATGAGCAGGGTGTTCAGAATACCGATTATAGCGACCAATAAGACTACCAGCATTATGACGAATACAAAAGTCTGGTTGAATTCTATCCATTGCAGGACTAAGGGGTCAATCTCTTTCCAGGTTAAGATTTCATAATCAGGGTTATTAATTGTATGCCGTAAATTGCCGGCAGTATTATCGACTCCATATACATTATCAGTACGAATAGCAAATTCCGAGATTTTATCGGGCATTACCAGAAGTTCTTTGGCTTTATTCAAGGTAATCAACGCTATAGTCCGGTCGGTTTCGCCTGCGCCGGTAGTCAGGCTGCCGGCTACAACGAATTTATCAGCTGCCAGGCTGCCGTCAGCCGCTTGGGTCATTATTACGATCTCATCTTTCTTTGTTACTTCTAGTATATCAAAGAGGTCTTTGCCCAGGATTATCTGGTTGTCCTGGTTAAGGAATTCTCCTTTGACCCTTTTATGCATAGTGGTAACTTTTTTTTCCCTTTCCGGGTTAATTCCCACGAGAAGAATCCCCGATGATTTTTTCCGGCTGCTGATTAAGACAAATTCTTTGATACGCCGGGTATAGGTTTTTACGCCGGCAGCCGACTGAAGGGCTGATTCTATCTTACCGGGATTAGATATGCTTTTATCCAGCCCCATATTTTTATGAAACCCTTTTTTATGGATTTGTATATGGCTGGTAACTAAATCCGTATAATTATTAATCATCTGGGCATTACCGCCGTCAACAAAGGCGTTAAGAAAGATGAGAGCCCCCAATCCTGCCGATACAGCAGCTAGTGTAATAACCGAACGGATTTTGTTACGGGCAATGTTACGAAGGGCTATTTTGATAAAGGTTGTCATTGTATTCTGCCTTTGAATATCAATTTAAAAAGAGGCTTTATTGCTGCTTTTAAATGTGCCATTGTATGAAATTTTTTATAGGAAAATAGTATTTGACTGGGTTTTAAATATTGTGCGTTATAGATTTTATCCATATATTCTTTTAGTTTGTTTTTGGTTAAACCTTCAGGTATAAATAATATTTCATCGATAGAATTCATCTTCTCCCAATCTTCTGTGTATTCACCATAATTTTTAACATTTGCATATATTTCCGAACCGGGTAAGGGAGTAAAATACCAAACACCGATTTCATCAAAAGGGCATTCCTTAATCAATTTTATAGTTTCTTGAACAGTCCCTTCGGTTTCTCCGGGATATCCCAGTATAAAAAACCCTTGAGTTAATATACCGTGCTTTTTAGTTAATTTGACGGCTTTTTGTATTTGCGGTACCGTAATATTCTTTTTCATCATATCAAGTATCTTCTGGCTTCCGGATTCTATGCCGTATAGAATAATTTTACAGCCGGCTTTTTTTAAACGTTTTAGCCTTTCTTCGTCGATAGTATCTACCCGGCTCTGGCAGGTAAAGGGAATTTTAAAATTCTCTTTTTCTAAAAGGTCGAGTATTTTGAAAAGATGCGGTTTATTGAGAAGAAGATTATCGTCATCGAATAATATATAGCGTATTCGGTGTTTATAATAGAGTTCTCTTATTAATGATACGGTATATTCCGGGCTGTGGCTGGTTATTCGATTGCCGAATACACTCCGGTCACAGAACGTACATTGAGCAGGACATCCCCGTGAAGTTACAATCGAAAATGCCGGTAGTTTGGTTGCACTGGTCAGAGCCGGATTATAATGGGTAGCTAAGTCCGGCAATAGGTCGTATGCCGGCATTCCCAGTCTGTCGAGGTCCTGTATACGCGGCCGCGGCGGGTTTATACGGATATTATTATCTTCGCTAAACGCTAAACCATTGATTTGCTGTAGAGGTACATTATTATTGAGAGCCTTGATCAGTTCTAAGAAGGTAATTTCACCTTCACCGGCTATAAGAAAATCAAAATTAGAGAATTCTTTGAGTGTGCGTTTTGGTAAGGCAGTCGGGTGATTACCGCCGGCTACTATCGGGATTCCGGGTAACCGTTTTTTTAATTCAGATGCAACTTTATGGGCATTGACGATCCATAAAGATTTACAAGCTATACCGATAATATCCGGCTTAAAGTTGGTTATAGCCGCCAAAGTTTTGTCGAAATCCAGTTTTGAAGCTTCAGCGTCGATAATAGAGACATCAAAACCATTTTTTCTTAACACCGATGCAATGTAAGTGAGCCCTGTTGCCGGTGACGCGCCGCCCCATTCGGTAAGCCATCCGTAGACCTGTTCCAGCCGCATAGGCGGGTTTAATAATAAAACCTTTCTTATCATGTTACTTTATCCTCTTCAAATTAGATAAAGTAAAGATGTTTTCGGGTACCGGCTTATTATAGGTTGCATCAACTACTTTAATTATGGTTTTATGCCCTTCTTTTTTAACCGATGTCATCTCCCAGTGCGTTGGTATTTTTCGGTCAGACATCTGTTCGATCTGAGAAAAATCTAATACTTTAACTAATTCGCCGCGTTCATTATAATATTCCTCTCTTAAAGGAACGAAATCGCCTTGTCTGACCCAGAATATCAGTTTGCCCCAGGTTACGGCAGCTTCAGGTTTTGGGTCAAGCCTTATTTTCCAGGCAGTATGCCCTTTATAGGTCAATTTTTCTACTATAGTATGGTTGTAATCGTACACAATGCTTGATTCTTTGACTAGATCATCGTTGGTAAAGTCAGAGCCCATCCAGGGTTGCAGCATCATTGAAGGCGGGATTTTAATAGTCCGTTCTACTTTAGGTAAATAGTTCCACATATTATCGTCAATACGTAAAGTCCCGATGCCGGCTTCCTTAGCCGGGCTTAAAATTCTGATAAAGGTTTTATTCCTCCCCCTTGTCCAGACGTCAAGTTTTAATGTCCTCTGCCAGCTGGGAGTCATAACAGTCATGATATACCTGCCTCTCATAGTCTCACCGCGCATCAGGTCATCCTGTCGTTTAATAATCTGTTGGCCGGTTAATTCTTGAGGTACTGCTATATTTGTACAAAGAATAATTAGGATGAACGGTGACAGTATTACATATAGATATTTTGGTGTTTTTTTCATCTGGGTTCCTTTCTGATTTTTTGTCCGGGTATTGTATGTAGAAACGGATTGTATACAGCGAATCGGGGCGCAAACGCGATTTCGCCTATATTTAAAATAACTTTTACCGTTTCGCTAATGGTAAATGCAGCATTAAGCCAGACTAACGGCCCAAACATCGGATGTTCGTCTCGGTCTATCATATCAGCAATACTATGAGTCAGGAATTTATGCATGCCGTTGATATGGCGGATAAACATGGCTATCATCTGTTCGTCCATTTGATGATATTCATTTTTAGATATTTGTTCTAACTGCCGGCCTATACTGGGAAGGTTATACGCTTCTTCCATAGAAATAGTATTATTGCTATATACTCTGACCATGGCAAAAGGTGCAGCCCAGGATTCGATCAGAGGTATGTCTTGTTCGCGTGTTTTCCGGCTTATTATAAGGCAAGGTTTTGTTTTACTTGTAGTCAAGACCGCCGCATTTGTATCTGCAAAGATATTTTGGATATTTTTGTCTGTACATTCCGGAAAAACTTCGATATTTATATCTGGGTTAATATCCTTAAGAAATTTTGCGCAAACCTCGATCTTTTTCTGGCCTAACGTAGAACGGTAACAAAAAATATGCCGGTTCAGATGAGACGGTACAAATGTTTCC
>CAZBZJ010000076.1:0-6165 GCA_964496355.1 uncultured Planctomycetia bacterium
AATGCCACCGTCGGCGCATACCGTTAGAGAACAGGGTTCTCTAACGGGGTTTACTAAATCCGGGTGGTTCAAAACGGGTGATCTAGGCTATATAGATAAAGATGGATTTTTGTTTTTACAAGGTAGAGTTACTACGCTTATTGTGACCGAAAGCGGCAAGAATATCCAACCGGATGAGATTGAAGAAGTCTTTAGCAGAGAACATATAATTAAGGAGATAGGAGTTTTAGAACGTAACCAAAAACTGGCAGCAGTTATTGTGCCGGATACAGGCCATATTGGCAAGAAAAATAATATTCAGAGCAAGGTCCAGAATGCGATAAGCCGTCTTAACCGAAGCCTGCCTACTTATAAAAGGATTTCTAATTTCGTGATAAGTAACGAATTATTGCCGCGTACACGGTTAGGCAAAATTCGCCGGCATATTCTTAGAGACCGGTTTGAACAGGCATATAATACAGGGCAGGATGCGGCAGAATTCAGAAAACCAATACCTATATATGAAATGTCTGATCAAGACCAGAACCTTTTGGAGATTACCATAGCCAGGGAGGTCTGGGATTGGTTATGTAAACGATATAAAGATCAGCGTCTTACTCCTGATACGGATTTTCAAACTTATTTAGATATTGATTCGATGGGATGGATTAATCTTAGTTTAGAGATACATGAACATACCGGAGTGGAACTTGATGAGGAAATTATTGAACGTATCCATACTGTCCGGGATTTATTGAGAGAAATTGTGGATAAAAGCTCCGGGAGAAAACATCTTGATATACGAAAAATTATAGAAAAACCCCAAGAAATAATTCCTGAAAATCAGAAAAGATGGCTTAAGCCGGTGCCCGGCGTATATATATTATTTGCCAGAGTTTTATGTTGTATATGCAATTTTATTATGCAGAAATTTTACGAGTTAGAAGTAGTAGGTAAAGAGAATCTACCGAAAAAGGGGCCATTTGTTATTACGCCTAACCATGTGAGTTACCTTGATCCGCTTTCTGTTAGTGCGGCTTTTTCTTATAGAGAATTATTGGATATATATTGGGCTGGTTCTGTCTATGTTATGTTTATGAATTCAGCGTTCCGTTTTTTTAGCCGTATGGGCCGGGTCGTACCAATGGATCCCAGGCGCGGGGCTGTTTGGAGCCTGGCTTTTGGTGTGCAAATTTTACGGCGTAAAAATAATCTGGTCTGGTTTCCCGAGGGGCAAAGGTCGCATTCCGGTGAATTAATCCGTTTTAAGACAGGTTTGGGTATAATATTGAAGAATTTTAATGTACCGGTTGTGCCGGTAATAATTTCAGGTTCTTACCAGGCATGGCCGGCCAAAAAAAGCCTTCCGGGATTGCATAAGATTAAAGTTTATTTCGGTAAACCTCTATCTTCGCAGAAGCTGAAAGAAAAAGCCGGAAAAGAGGCTAATCCAGAACAGATTATGGAAGTTTTATATAAGTATATGAAAGAATTTAAAGAGGGTATTTAGAGCGGAATATGTATACCCTTATTTTTATAAAAACAATATTATTCGAGCTGCTGTTAAGAATAGCCAGAGTAACATCCAATCGGAAGCTGAGAGACAAAACCTTATGGATAAAATTATAGCCGCAGAAGTTTTAGGAAAAGCTAAATCTAAGCTGTCACAATGAAAAGCTGGTTACTTAAGACAAAAGGAACGATTGACCTTGAAAGGTTCCGTATCCCTTTCAGGGTGTACGGAGAAGGAGAAGATATAGTATGTATAAATGGCGCCCGGCAATCTATGGCGATGTGGACTTCGTTTATTAGGAACTTTTCCGACAGGTATAGAATCACTCTATTTGATTTTCCCTACCAGGGCAAGGCTAAAATCAAAAATAACTCTGAACCGGTTTCAATAGAAGAAGAGGTTGATATCCTGCATTCGGTTATTAAAAAGCTGAATATAAATAATTCAACTCCGTATATTTGCCATACAGTAATAAATCTTAAGAATATAGGCCAGATATGTGTAAATCCTAAAAAAAAATTGACAAAAATAGAATAAAATTGCATATTTTAAGTAGGGGAGGAATTTATAAAATCCATGGCTGCCGAACAGAAGAAGATTTTAATTGTTGATGATGATGCTGATACCCGCTTTATTATAAGGCGTACGCTCAGCAGAGATAAAGATTATATAATAGAAGAGGTCTGTGACGGCCGGGAAGTTTCAGAAAAACTTAAAACTTTTAAGCCGGATTTGATTGTTCTGGATATCAAGCTGCCCGGGGAAAACGGATATGAAGTATGTATGTATATACGTGATACTTTAAAAATGCATAATGTCAGGATTATTGCAATTTCCGGCGTAGCCGGTGGAATAGGGGATTCCATCATGCATGCGTTAGGTGCAGATTGTTTTTTTCCAAAGCCTGTCGATAATGATAGATTTATACATAAAGTTTGCCATTTATTAGAAAAATCGGCTGCAGATAGTGTTTTAAATAAGCCGAGGAGATAATCCAGTATATCATCTTTGGTTATAATCCTTTATTAAAACAATCTTCGAGATTTATCGAATCATTTTTATTCTTCATGCCTATAAATCATTTGCCGGAAATGTAATTAGAGTTGTATAATATGTATATAGAAATATTTACATATATCGCGGTTCTTTCTATATGTAATTAAAAAAGCGTTAAATATTATTATGGAGGCGGGTGTGGAGAAAACTATCTTATTAGTCGATGATGAGGATTTTGTAAGAGATATGCTGGCAAAGGCAATTGAACGCAGAGGGGTAGTTGTTTTTAAAGCAGCTAAAGGCCAGGAAGCAATAGATATGTATAAGGAGAAGAAACCCTTGTGCGTATTTTTAGACGTTAAATTGCCTGATATAGAAGGCCCTGAGGTTTTACAAAAGATAAAAGAGTTCGATTCTGACGCTAAGGTGTATTTTATTACCGGCGTGCAGAATCAGGATATTCGCCAGAAAATTAAGGGCTTGAATGCTATGGGTTTTCTGGAAAAACCAGTGACAGTGAACGACATAATGAAACTGATAGAATCAGCATAACGCCTGGGTCCATGGAAGATAAGAAGTATGATGCAGTCTTTGAAGGAGGCGGCGTTAAAGGCGTTGCGTTTGTCGGCGCATTAAAACGCCTGGAAGAAGAAGGAATAAAAATAAGCCGGATTGCCGGGACTTCCGGCGGGGCTATTGTAGCGGCGTTGGCCTGCGCAGGATATACCGCAGATCAGATGAAAGATATTTTGTGGCAGAAAAGTTTTAATGATTTTGCGAATATAAATATATTTTTGAAGAAAAGGTGGCGGATTATTTTTAGCCGGTATATCTGGGATGTAATAAGTTTATTTTTGAGCGGTTCCGGATACGGGGTTTTCAAAACCGATAAATTTTATAAATGGATTAAGGTTTTACTTAAACAGAAGGGTGTTACCGATTTTAAATCTGCACCCTTATATTTAAGAGTGTTCGCAGTAGATTTACTGAGGCAAAAGCTATTGCAGTTTGATAGAGATAAGACACCTGATTTAGAAGTTGCAGAAGCTGTAAGGCTGTCTATGAGTTTGCCGTTGTTTTTCAGGGCTAAAATTAAAAAGAATGCCCTGATTGTAGATGGTGGAATCTTAGCGAATTATCCAATAGATACTTTCAGTGATAAAGATTCGTTAATAAGCACTATAGGGTTTAAACTTATTTCCAAAGAACGGATATTACCGCCGAGTTTCCCCCGGAATATATTCGCTTACTTGATGAGAATATTTGAAACCATGCAATCGGCTTATGAGCGTATACACGTCGAAGATGCAGAATGGGCCAGGACCGTTCCCATACCTACAGGGGCTATATCAACTATAAAATTCGATTTAACTGATGATGAAAAGAAATTTCTTTGGGATTCAGGGTACAGGGGAGCCGATAGTGCAGTTAAAGAAGGCCTGTTAAGCCCGGGAGGAAGGCAGTGATATTTAGAGGATATGAGCAAAAGGATATTTTTATATAAGCGGCTGATTGTAATAAGCCTATGCCTGGCAGTTATAATTTTTGCCGCTATTTTTATTCAGATACGTAGCGGGCTTCCTTATGAAGAAGAAATCCGGATGTTTCTGGATTCTCTGGAATATTCTGCTTTAGAAGACCTCTCAGGGAAAGATGCTTATATAACTTTGGATTTCGAGAATGAATTATGGACGCTGAATAATATATTCTCTTATGACACAGATGGTAAATTGGCCAATACCCGTACTCGTAGGGGGGTGTGTACAGAATTATGCCAGGCTACTTATGAATTTATCAAAAAGTTGTTTGGCGATGAATATCGGATAAGTTTTTTGAAAGGAAATGAAAATATTTTTTTTAGTTCAGAAGGCGGGGTCGGCCCTACACATTATGTGATAAAAGTCACTCCGCCAGATAGTTTTTGGGGTAAAAGAGAAAGCCTGATTATTGACCCGTCGTATAAGATATACGATTATTTAGGCAAAGTACAGGGATATACATTCTCCGAAGAGATGGATTCGATAGATGTTTTCCGCAATAAAGCCCGCAATATCACTTTACCTGTAGGGATTAACTATCCGCTGTTGTTGTTAGAGGAAAAAGATTATATGTTATCGCTGGTGGCCAAAAAAGTTGATGGAAAATTCAATGAGGAGAATTATAGCTTGGTAGTATTTGCGACAAAAAAGGCTTTATCCGAAAGCACACCTTTGATTCTTTTTGTGGTAAGAAACGGCGAATTTACAGCTGTTAAAGATGATGAGTTAATTAAGCAAATCCTGGATATCCAGACCGCCCGGAACCTTATCGATACAGTTTTCAGCCTTTTCGACAAGCTGCCTTTCTGATAATCGTAGTTAAAGTAGTGCCATTTAATCTTTAACCGGTTCATTTATCGGAAGGGGGTTATATCGGCATTCGATGCTTGATAGAAAATAGAAAGAAAAACTTCGGAAGAATACCGCGAAAGGAAGACTGGCACTTAAAAGGATAAGAATGGCTGCAGCGGTAAAGGGAATCCCTGCCAGTATAGCATAAATAATAAATACCGGGGTCATTTTCAATAAAGCACCGAATATTAAATAGGGGATGCCGAGGAGTAGTGCACTTGCAAGCAGGATTGCCAATAAACAGATGAGTATTAATATAAAGGCTATTATTCCGCATGCTATCCCTACTCCTATCGAGACTAACAGAAAAAACCAGAATTCTTTTTTGTTATAGTTATATATCTTCATAAAGTTAGTCCATGCAGGTATAAATAAAGAGTTATCAGCACGCATAATCGGGACTATAAAATGTTCTACCAAAAAACCCAGTATTGCTAATGTGATAATACCGGTTATGCCTATTAATGCCGGGATTATAAATGTAGTAAATATACTTGTTAAACTGGGCATATTAGAGTTGCCAGACCATATACCCGCAGATTTACCGGATGTATATATCCATAGTCCCAGACTACCGATAAATAAGATAGCTGATAAGGTTAACAATAAATAAAATTTAAATAGTGAATTTCCCTCCCGCTTATACCGGCTAAATGGGGCTTTAATTGAAGCATCATTATTTATAATTGCGTCTGCCCATACGAATTTAAATCTAGCGCTTAACCATAGAAACAGGATTATAACGGAAACTATCAAAATAATAACAAAAAATGAAATAAAACCTGCGCTGAATATTGTTAAAAGTGAGTTATCCGGCGGACGTTTATGGCCTGATTTGTGTCGCGGCGGCTCTCTATAAGGTTTATTGGGGTTATTATACTGTGTTAATAATATCAACTGCTGGTCGTTGCGGACGGGTTGAATAGAAGCAGATTTTGAATTTTCGTCGACGGGTATATTAAAACTACTGCTGCCGTTTCCTCCGGGACCCAGGGCTCCTGCTATAATTGCTATAAATAAAAGGCATAACCATTTTTTTGCCGAGAAAGGATTAAATAAAATAATTTTTGTACGGCCGATACTTAAATTTATTAGTTTTTCGATAGCTACAGTACGCATACTGTTTCCTTTTGTAACGTATGCATTTTATCATAATGCAAAGGCTGAATCCAGCATTATACAGAGGCGGGTTTATAGTTTGAGGATAGCGTAAACTATTATTAGCAAATTAACTAATGCGACAAAACAAGCCAGACCTAAAATGTCGCATTAGCTTTGATGTTAAGC
>CAZBZJ010000077.1:0-6126 GCA_964496355.1 uncultured Planctomycetia bacterium
AAAGTAAACTTCCGGCCGTGTTTTCTGGAGCCGGGGCAAAATGCGAGTATTTAGGATATTGTCCGGAAGGCAAGAAGTTTACCTGCGGCCGGTTCCCTTTGAAAGAAGATGTTATTGCAAACTACAACTTATAGCAATTGGCAGTACGTATTACCAATTACAAGCAACTAACAACAAACTATACTTTTAGTGAAAAGCATAGAAGGAGAATAGGCATTTGCAAGACACCGGATACACAGTATATCGAGATAGGCAAGCCAGGGTTAGATTTTTTTAAATGTGAGTGAGTGCCCATTCATAGAATCTCTGTACCTGTTTTATCATATCCAGAGCTTCCCTTTTAATAAAACTTCTATTTTCATATTCAACAAGATTTTTCTTGGCTATCACACGTTTTGCAGTCTGGCTTTTTTGTGCCGCATCTTTTATCTTTCCTGCAATTGAAGAGGTTAACAAATTTATAACTGCCATATGGTTTTCTTCTGAGGAGCGGACTCCGGAATGTTTAACTAACAGGGCATCTATTAGTGAGATGACGCAATGGACCCCGTTCAAGCCTACAGCATTCCAGTTTTCGCTTTTTTCTGCTTGATACATAGTCCGATAGAATTCCTTAGCTTTTTTAAGAAAAACCATAGAGTCAGCCCTATTGACAGATTTAGTTTTATAATGTTTAGCCGAACTCATGCCAGGATCCTTTCTATAGGCTCTCCGTAAATAAGGCGGTTATTATTTAAAATAGCTTTTATAACCGGCTTTTTCTGTTTATGTTTTCTTCTGAATTCTTTCAGCGTTAAGATGTAGGGCGACAGGCTTGCGCTAAATTTTTTAGCTATGTCAATATATAATGTATCTAAGACTTTGTCTATTTGCTCTTTGCCGTTTTTGCCTTTAGCTATAATCAGCAAATCAATATCGCTTTTTGCAGCTTCTTCTTTTTTAGCAACGCTCCCGAATACTGCTATGGAGATAATGTTTTTTCCTTGATTAAGCAGGGTTTTTTTAATAATGGCAATCAGGTTGTCATAGATAGATTTTTCCTCTTTAAATAGAGGCTTGAAGAGCTTTTTAACGACATAATTGTCTTTTTGGAGTTTGTAAAGAAGTGCATTCCCTTTTTTCCTTACGTTAACCAGTCCTTCGCTTTTAAGGTTTTGTAATGTTTCATAAGTAGTAGATGCGCTCATGCCTATGGCTTTAGCAATGCCTCTACCGGTGTGTTCATCCTGTTCGTTAAAAAGAAACCGCAGGATTTTTATTTTCGAGCCGTGATTTAATATAGAATCCAGCCTGTTGTGTATTTTCATCTTTATTCTGGGAACGTTTGTTCTATCGAACAAATGTACGAATGACCGAACATAGTATACATTATTGTTGTCTTGTAGTCAAGAGTGACAGGGTTTTATTTATAGGCACTCTATTTTTTTTGTAATCCTTACTTGACGGAGATGTGCGGGGGGGGGGTATACTATATAAAGTTGCTTGAGGTTACGTAATGTTACTTAAGGTTACTTAAAATTACACCAGAAAAGCAACTTAACGTGACTTCAGGTAACCTAAAGCAACCTTAAGAAACTTACGGTTTCTTCTGCCTTCTTCCACATTTACCTTTAATATCTCAAAGCTTTTCTGTATAATTGTATCCAGATTATGAAGAAGAATCCCCCTGTAAAACTTATAGAAGACCATGATCAGGCTTATTATATCTGGAAAAAAGCAGGGTTAAAAAACCGGCCTCTTATTCATATTGACGCACATATAGATTTTGATTTTCATCCGGTTAAACCTGCCAAGCAAACCCTATGATTTTAAAGGTCGATAGAAATAATACACATGCATTGTTGAATAAAGCCTAAGTTTTAATAAGGAGGAAGGATTTTTTAAATGCTAAGAATCTGCTAGATAAAGTCAGGTTGTTAAAGTATTATGGCAGAAGATATAAATAATAATAGTAAATATCCAGGTCAGGCAGAAGATAAGGCCCTGTCCGCATTCCTCAAATCTTTGCATCTGGCTTTAAAGCAAGCCGCGGCTTATTTTCCCGAGCACCCAGCCTACCATAAGAGCATACAGAGTTTAAAAGTAAAGATTGATTCTCTCTCAATATTTAGAAAGACTATCGATATAAGCGCAAGCCCGGACAGATTGTTAGTAGATAACCGTTATTTAGACAAGGATAATTTTATCTATCGGGAATTATCCAGCTGGCTGCATAATCGGAAAGTAAAAAAGCTGGGTATAGATACAGATGTTTCCAGGGAAGTTCTGGCAGATTTTATCTATAAATTAAGCCAGGCTCAGGAAAAATTAAAAAAGGGTTTTTCTGTCAAAGATATTGTTCCGGAGCCAAAGGGTATAGAAATAGAGGAATTAGATTATTCCCATTTACTTTATGCCAAAGGCAGATGCCCGCAGGATGTTTGGGATGTCTTGTTAGGCAAAAAAAGCCGAGACGAAGCCGGCGCAAAAACATTAGATTACTTGGCCGGACACATAGAAGACATTATAGATCAGGTAAAAAGTATAAGCCCGGGCAAGGATGTATTAACAGAGATATTTGAGAGTTTAGAAAGGATTGTTGCTGCCGAAAATAAAATGCCTGAGCAAAAAGCGCATAACCTGATTGAAGGATTAAGCAATTCACTCTTTCATTTGCCTGAAGATTTCATGAAAGTGTTTTTAGATGAACGCAGGTTTATTAACATTAAAAATAAATTGGCAGACCGGATTGACCAGGAATTCTTTTTTAAAAATATTGTCAGCCAGGTACTCAAAGGAGAAAATTATAACCCTTTATTTGTAAGTTTATGCAGGAGCGTCCTGGTTCATAAAAAGGACGATGATCAAATCGTCCGGGATGTAGGAAGATATATATCTAAGAAAGCCGATGCTCGACAGAAGGAAAAATTCAAAACATCCATTAAAGAATTATTTCTGTATAATTCTTCCGACAGGTTCATATCTCAATTATACAAAAATACGCTTGATTATTTAAAAGACTACACAACCGAAACATCTTTTGTTGATAAAGCGGCTGAATATAGCGAAGAGATGAAACCTGAAAATATTGACTATCAATATTCTTATACTCTTTTAGAGCTTTTTAACCTTACTCAAAGTAATATCCGGCTTCGGGATATAACGCCGAAATTATACGAGCAATTTTCCTGGTGGCTGCCTAAAAATAGAGGTGTATTGCTGAAAGATATGGTTGAGCTTATGGAAGAAAAGGCGGAATATTTCGATAAAACCCGTTCTGAAAATCCGGTGAAAGAAATATACAGCAAGATTTGCAGCAAACAAACCCTTGAATCCTTACTTAAAGGAGAAAACAAAGATTTAGCCGAATTTATGGTCAGGAGAGTGCACGGCGGACAAGCTTACATATTGAGCAAGTTAGTCGAAGCTGATAATATAAATGAACATAAATTAATAAAAGCGGTATTAAAACGTACCGCCCAGCCTGGATTGATTCATCACATAAAAGAAGTGCTTAATAAAAACCCCGGCTTTTTGGTATTAAAGGAATTAATTGAAATAATAGCCCATATTAAGTCTCCAAAATCATTAAAATTATTGCGGCAAATATATCAAGACAACAAGAATAATATAATGCTGGTTCAGGAGATAGTAAGGATTATGAAAACTATGCCGTCTAAAGACAAAGAGTTTTTAGGGCAGTTTCTATTTTCTGAGAATTTCACTCTGCGAAAAGAAGCAGTGGCAGCGTTTTTTAAAGATGCTGATGCTGGCGAAAGGAAAGAAATAGTCCGCAAGCTTTTATCTGTCAACAATTTTTTAGGGTTTAAGAATAAATTCATTATTGAGAATTTACAGATATTCTCATGGTTAAACTGTAAAGAGATAATCCCTTTTCTAGAAAAATTTATTAGGCAGAAGCCGGTAGTTTTTAAAAAATGGCGAGATTTTTTAAGAATAGAAAGCCTGAAGGTATTAGATAAGTTAGATTCGGATGCAGCATTTCAAGTAGCACAGGAAGTTAGCGATGACAAGAATATCCGGGTCCAAAACCTTGCCGGCAAAATCATTAAAAATGGTCCAAGATAGAGAACAAATACGAGAATTAATAAAGAAGTTATCATCTGCTTTACAGATGGTAAAGATTTATACGGTTAACCATCGCAGTGCTCAACTGGCTATTGCCGGAGCTTATGGTGAATTTAGGCAGGCATTCAGAAACCTGGGTGAAGTCAAATTCGGAGTTGTTGAGAACGAGTTGTTTTATAAAAATCATATATTTTTTGATTTAACCGGCCAAGTTAAAGATTTTATTAAGGTTTTACAGGATAAAAAGGTTCAATATCTGTCATTTAACCAGGCACTCACTAAAGAGGAATTAACACGGTTTCTAGAAATTCTTTCTGCAAGAGAATCCGAAGTCGGAATTGAGTTTGTCAAAAAGTACGGAGCTGAATTTGCTAATATCAATACCGGTAAGTTTGGTTCTGATACCAAAACCCAGGGCCCTATGGATCAACAAGAGGCTTTTAGACAAAAGTTGTCTAATGCTGAAGATATTTATGATAATTCGCTCAAATCTCTGGGAGATTTGCTTACGCGAAGCCTGCGAGACCAGCAGTTAGATATTTCTTTACTATTACAAGTTTCGGCAAAAATATGTCAGGGATGGGTTCATTATAAAGATTTCTTCTTTACCTTAATGGCAGTTAAGAGGCATGACGATGCAACTTTTGCACATTGTTTACATACTGCTATCCTAACAATGTTCCAGGCAAAAAATTTGGGATTGGCCGAAGAGCAGATGGTTAGGTTAGGCGTGGCTGGATTCCTTCATGATATAGGCAAAGTTGCAGTTAAGAAAAAGTTATTATCAAAATCCGAAGCATTAGATACTACGGAATTTGACAGGATTAAACGGCATACCGATTTCGGCGCCAAATTATTACTTAAAAGCCCCAATTTTGATAAACTTGCATTTATGGTCGGTTACCAGCACCACATGGGATATAATTTAGAAGGATATCCTAAACCCAGATTTTTAAAAAAGCAACATTTAGCTGTAAGGATGGTAGCTATCAGTGATATATACGATGCTTTGCGCAGCCGGAGAAGTTATAAAGCAGCTATTTCTTTGGAAAGAGTCTACGAAATCATGAAAAAAGAAGCCGGCAGGCTTCTTGACCCGGAATTAGTAGACTTATTTTTTAGTAATCTGGGAGTCTGGCCGGCAGGTACTTTAGTACGCTTAGATACCGGAGAGGTGGGAATAGTCAAAGAGAACAATCCGCAGGATATTTTTCGCCCAAAAGTAGAAATTATTTATGATGATAAGCAAATCAAGTTAAAAGATAGGTTATTGGGCGACTTAACAGAAAAGGATGATTCCGGGAACTTTAAACGTAGAATCATACGGCATATAAGCGCTGAAGGTGAAGGGTATAAATTTATTTCGGATTTATATGGAAAATAACCGGAGATGTTGCTTTGGATAGATTATATGGTATAATCTGTCTTATTCTTTGGCGTATTGCCAGCGGAAGTGGTGGAATGGCAGACACGCTAGCTTGAGGGGCTAGTGGCAGCGATGTCGTGGGGGTTCAAATCCCCCCTTCCGCATGCTGGTTATAGCACGTTCTTTTTACATCCAACATCCTACGGAATATGGATAATACGTAAGTAGCACGGCCCCATCGTCTAGCCTGGTCCAGGACAGGTGGTTCTCAGCCATCAGACACCGGTTCAAATCCGGTTGGGGCTATTCTTCTCCGCCAAGGCTTCGAAGGAATCCTAAGTTCCTGCGTAGCTCTACCTGTTTCTATTGTTTGAGGAGCGAAGCAGAACGTTGGGGCTATTTTTTCTTTTTCCTGCGTAAAGCTTTTTCCATTCTTTGCCGGGCTGTCTGGCGGGTCTTACCTTCGGTTAAATGGTTGGAACATAGAGCAGCAAACCCTTTTCGATTTTTAATTTTAAAAATCTTTATTTTTGGTTTTGCCATTTGAATCGCTCCTTTAGTTTAGTAGGTGTTGGTAAAGATATTCCAGTCATCGGGTTTGGCAGGGTTTACAAATATAAGCTTTTTCTAAAGCCTTATCTACGGCTTTTTTCAAGTGGTCACTGCTTACCGTAGCTCCGCTTATAGCATCG
>CAZBZJ010000078.1:0-1992 GCA_964496355.1 uncultured Planctomycetia bacterium
CATTTACCACATAATCCTTAATCCTCACCAGAGCGACCCCAATAGTACGTCTACTTACAGTGCATTTAAATAGTCGCGTACAGCAACCGCGGCAATCGTACCTTCAGCACAGGCGACATCTATCTGCCTTATATCCTTGGCTCTCACATCACCGACTGCGAAAATCCCGGGTACAGAAACAGTCATATGCTCATCGGTAAGGATATACCCGTCTTTATCTAACTTGACTAAATCCTTGACAAACCCGGAATTAGGCAGATATCCGGCATAGATAAAAACTCCCTGGACAGATATTTTCTTAGCCTGATTATTCTTGCGGTCCTCTACAGTAACCGACTCCACAAAATTATTTCCGTTAATAGAAACCAATTTATGGTTTAAGAAAAACTCTGTATTATCCTCTTTCTGCAGCCTATCCTGCAAGACTTTCTGAGCAGTCATCTTCGGAAGAAACTCTATAAAATTAACTTTTTTCACATACTTAAGAAGAGCTTCTCCTTCCTGCAATCCGGAATTGCCGCAGCCGACTATAGCAATTTCTTTACCTTTAAATAAGGGGCCGTCACAGGTAGCACAATAGGATACACCCTTACCTTTAAACTCCTTCTCACCGGGTAAATTTAACTGTTTGGGCACACTGCCGGTAGCCAAAACTACTGATTTTGACCTGTATTCTTCATTGTCTATACTCAGAATAAAGGTTTTATCCGTATTTTTTATATTTTTTATCTCTTTAAACTCCACAATCCTTGTTCCAAAACGTTTTGCCTGTTCTTTAAACTTATTCATTAAATCAGGCCCCGAAACACCTTCGGGAAAGCCGGGATAATTCTCAATTAAATCCGTGGAACCGGCTAATCCTCCGCAAGGCCCTTTGTCAATAACCAGCGTTTTTAGATTTTCTCTCGCCGTATAAATAGCACAGGTTAACCCGGCTGACCCGCCTCCGACAATTATCACATCATACTCCATACAGCCTCCTTAATTAATTATATAAATAAACTTATAGATTTACCCCGTTAGAGAATCCTGTTCTCTAACGGGGTAAATCTTGATATATTCTTTTAATCACCACATATAGAGCACGTATATTTGTTTTTTTCATCAGTCTATTCATTGATATTATTTCCGGCTTTGTTACACCTCCAATTTCAACTAAAAAATGCATTGACTCCAAATAATTTCACTAATATTTTTTTAAAAATGTATTTTATCCTCTTGTGTAATTTTTTCCATGACATTTCCCAATGATGAACAGCATAGGAACTAGGAAAATTACTCGCATCTTGAAAATCCATATCCCAACTATATGGATAAAAATAATTAGTTGGTAATTCAGTAAAATCTTTTATTTTACTTGCCAAGGTCATAAGATGTGGTCCCCAAGGTGCGGGTCTATTTACAAACTTTGGCAAGACATTAAATTGATACTTAACCCATCTGTTTCCTTTTTCTGCACCAAAAATGGCATTACAAAATAATTCATCATCTTGCTTACACGCAAAAGCATTGCATTTTAAAAGTTCATCCATATTTTTATTCCATTGAAAATCCATATCACAATATACTCCACCATATTTTAAAACAACCCATAATCTGATTACATTTGATTTAGATGCTAGACTGTCACACTTATCTAATAAATGTTTAATTTCTAAAACATCATCATCAGTCCATATCTTATACTCCCAATCTGGATGTAATTTTCTCCAACCATCCCGCCATTTTATGAATTTTGCTGGTATTTTCTTTTTTCCTACCCAAACTTGATGTAATATTTTTTGTATCATTCTAGTTGAATTTGTTTTTTCCATTTTGCCATTTTTTTCTATCACTTTTTTATTTTCTTATTGTTTCTAAAAGTGTTGCATACCACTTTATCCTTCTCTTTAAGTATCCAGAGACTTCATGAGCAGTTGACTAGGGTGCACCTTTTTAGGACGTCTACTTACCGTCTACTTACCGTCTACTTACATACAGAAGAAATACCAA
>CAZBZJ010000078.1:2002-6111 GCA_964496355.1 uncultured Planctomycetia bacterium
AAACAGAGTATTGCTGTCAACTTGCCTGCGCAGGATTTCTTTCCAATCTTTGTCCACACACTGGTCTATAACTTTTACTTCAAATCCTTCTTTATTCAAAACCGCGCCTAACATTAAAACTCCCAACGGCGGATTCAATATAGGATAGAACTTACTATAATCAGGAAATATTAGAATTACTTTTCCCATAGATATTGCATTATATTTTAATAGCCTTCGAATAGACTCTTTTTATGAAACTCGGCTGCTTTCTCATATTCGCCTAATGCCTGATAAGCATTCGCCAGATTTCTGTATACTGCCGGAGTTCTTGCGCCCAACTTAAGAGCTTTTTCAAATGATTGTGCTGCTTTCTCATAATCCTCAACCTCATACAAAGATACTCCCATGTTGATATAAACCTGCACAAAATCGGGATTTATATCCAGAGCTCTTTCGTAAAGCTGCACCGCCGTTTGGGCATTACCTTCTCTTAAATAAATATTCGCCAAATTATACAGAGCTGTAGTATTATGAGGATTAAGGTCAATAGCTTTTTCAAAATAACCGATTGCTTTATCCGGTCTTCCTTTATGTGAATAAATATTGCCTAACGCCACATATACAGAATCCGTCCTTCTGGGACGATAGATTTCTCTCAGTATACTTTCGGCTTTTTCATACTCATCCTGCAGCATATAAAATTGAGCCAGGTTAACCCGGGCTTCTACCTCGGAGCCCTTCCGTAAAGCTGTTTTGAACGCCTGCTCAGCTTTTTTATAATTACCCATATCCATATAGATTAAACCGATGTTATTATGCGGGCCGGCATAATCGGGGTTAAGGCGTATCGCCTTATTAAACAGGTTAAAGGCCTTCTCTATTTCTCCTCGCTGATAATATAAAGTGCCTAAAGTAAAATTGGCTCTGGGATTCAAAGGCGCCTTCTGTACAGCATCTTTCATTAAAGATAAAGGCGAATGCCATACAAGATTACGCCTCACAGTTAAGAATCCTAAACATAAAATAACAATTATCACAGTAATATACCGGGCTTTCGGCCGATTTATATGCCGGATTATGATACTCGCTATAAACACTGCAAACCCGGCTAACGGTAAATAAATCCTGTTTTCAGTCATTAAAGTAGATAATACAAAAATACTGCTGAACGGTAAAAGCAGAATAAAAAACCAGGCTATACCAAACGACATGAGCCTTCTTTTCTTAAAAACTAATATAGTTGTAAGAATTATTGTCACCACACCTACAAAAGACAAAAACACCTTGGGTTCTAAGAAACTCCGGGCAGGTATTGCATAGTGATCTATATTCTGTCCTATAGGAATAAATAAAAGCCGGATATAACGAAGAAGAATATTAAATTGAGAAGATAGGTATTCTTTCGGAGAAAAAGGCGGATTAATAAATATCCATTCTATTCTCAGAGCTCGGATTAGGAATGTAAACATACCGAATAAACCCACCAATCCGACTATTAAAAAATGCCAGGTATTCTTTATTATCCTTGCTATTTTTGACAAATTTAAATTAAAAAAATATATCTCGATCGACAGCAGCAATAAGGGCAAGACAATAAGCACGCCTTTAGAGAATAAAGCCGGTATAAACAAGAAAAAAGCCAATATGAAAAACCATATATTTCTTTTGAGCCTGCCTCTAACATATAAAAGTAATACCAAAAACCCGAAAAAACCCGATAACAATTCTGCCCGTCCCCAAACATACGTTACAGATTGCGTCTGTAACGGATGGGCCAAAAAGATTAAAGCCGCAAAGAAAGAACAATTCTGTTTGTCCTTAGTATTATACCTATAAGCCAAAAACTTAGATTTAAATAAAGATAAAAGGAAAAAATAAAACATGCAGGTAGCAGCGATATGCAGGATTAAATTAACCAGATGGTATCCAAAAACTTTATTTTGAGAAAAATAATAGTTGGCCGCATATGTAAAGAAAGTAAAAAAATGAAGCCGGGAATAGTCCGCGTTCCATATACGGCTCAAATCGGTCAAAACTTTTATTGCCGGATTATTCACAATATCGGTAATAGAATCAAAAACAAAAGGAAAATCCAATACATAGAAATACAAACCAATACCTATAAGAATAATAATACCGATAAAAACAGCCTGCCTAAATTTCATATAAAACTCTTTTTACTCTTTTTCAAAAAGATAGACAGCAATATTATTGCCGCTACCGATAATTTTCTGTTCGGGCTGCGGAAAGTTTATAATATGTTCCCACTGGTTTATCAACAATTTTCAAAACACAATATCATATCCGTTTTCACTAATCGTTTCCGCGATTATATTTTCTTCATCCCTATTACGGTTAAGAAACAACCATATTCTCTCATGTCCTTTCATAAAAGAAGTGATTTCTTTTGCCTTATCGCAGTCTATATCCGACGGCATACCACATTCAGGCCATCCTTTTAAATTAATATTTTTTTCTAAATAATATTTAAGAGGAAATACACAAGAAAAAACTATAAATACTATAACCGCAGGCTTTATATATCTGTTTTGAATGTTACTTATGCCCCGTGCGGTTAAAAAGATACAAAGCTGATACCCCCCAGCTGTATAACGCACCATATACAGAGGAATAAATAAGACATTATATTACTACCATAGCTTCGTCAAGCCATAAACTCAGCCGGCCTAGATTATAAAACCTGATCCACCCGGCTATAATCAAAACAACAAATAAAAAGAGCATAATCCAAATTTTATTCTTTTCTTTATTCATAATCATATGAGGTGTATCCATGGATTTGTAAGAATTTTATCCTTCCAAATAAGAATTATCCGGATTGACTTTCCAGAGATTACGATTCGCTAAATTTAAATAATTTTCTGCCGCATATATACCGGTAAGCAAAGAATGGTCGGAATTATTATATCTAAACAATCCCGACCTGCCCATAGTCTGAAAATTATCAAACCCGGTTAGATAATCACGGATTACTGAAACATCCTTTTGATACCCAAGGCCGTATACAGGATACACATCGGCCTGCCTGACTACAAAACCATCGAGTAGATGTTTACGGGAAACAATGCCGACAGTCTCAAGTTCTGTTATTGCAAAGTCTATCAAGTCAATATCATTCATCTTCCAGAACTCATCACCCCGTGTACAGAAATACTCCAGGCCTAAAGAAGTATTATCGTGATTGGGAACCAAAAAAGGGCTCCAGTTTTTGTAGTTCTGTACCCGGCCTAATTTTACCTGCGGCGAATGTACGTAAATCCACTGGTCGGAAAATATATTTTTTTTGTTTAAAATTACGTTTATGACTATAAAACTCCTGAACCGCAACCTCAAAGCCGCATCAACAACATACCGGGGCGGCGAAGGGCGAAGCGATAAGACTAAATAGGGCAGCGGCATACTTGAAAAAATATAGCCTGCTTTTATTTCTTGTATGGTCTGGAATTTCTTATTTTTAACCGTAACCGAAGTTATCCTATTATTATCATGCCTGACATTCTCAACTTCTGCCGCATAAAGAAAAGAGCTTAACTCTTTCGGTATTTTGTCTATCATATTCTTATAGAACAGCCCCGGCCCTTTCTTAGGATACAGGAATTCTTTAGAAAGGGTTTTAGGAGACCCTTTCTTCTTCAAAAATGTTTCTTGTATAGCAACCCGTAAAGATAATCCTCTTATTCTCTGTTTTGCCCATTCCGACGATATGTCTCTGCATGCGACCTGCCATACTTTCTCGGTATAGGCCTTAAAAAATATATTATAGAGCCTCTTACCAAAATCATTTATTACCCATCCCTCAAAAGTATTATTATCACCGGGCTTAAAAATTTTACACCACAAATAACTCAAAACACACAACAAACTCTCTATAGGCCCTAATTTACAGAAAGTATCAAAAAAAGATAAAGGATACCGGAAATACCGCCTTTTATAGTATATACGTGATAACCTTTTTACTATCAGCATATCCTCCTGAGCTATTTCTAACCATAACTTGCTTATTTGTTCTGATTTAGATAAGAATCTATGCCCGCCGATATCGAATAAATACCCATGAAAATCTATGGTTTTACATAACCCGCCGGGCATATTATCCTTTTCGGCTA
>CAZBZJ010000079.1:0-6067 GCA_964496355.1 uncultured Planctomycetia bacterium
ATTTATCGAGTTTGAGTTCCGCCGAATCTTCGATAGTAACAAGCCTTTCGTGTTCGGGAATATAAGAAGACAGAATGTTTAAAAAGGTAGTTTTTCCGGAACCTGTACCGCCGGAAACCATAATATTCTTTCGGCTTTTTACTGCCGCCTGTAAAAATTGTGCCATAGCACTGTTTATACTGCCAAACTTTTCAATCAAATCGCCCATACCGAATCTCTGTTTGGAAAATTTACGTATAGTAAGCGAAGGCCCGGTTAAAGCTAAAGGCGGTATTATTGCATTAACCCGTGAACCGTCAGGAAGACGGGCATCTACATAAGGCGAAGATTCATCAATACGGCGGCCTAAAGGCGCTAATATACGTTCGATAGCAACTCTTACCTGGTTGTTGGAAGTAAATTTTTTACTGGTGAGTTTCAACCTGCCGTCTTTTTCAATATATATCTGGTCTTTATTGTTTACCATTACTTCGGTTATAGTTTGGTCTTTTAATAAATCCTCTAACGGGCCTAACCCTAACGCTTCGTCGATTATCTCTTTGGTTAGTTTACGCCTTACTTCTATAGAAGATAAGAAACTGCCGGTCTCCTCGGCCAGGAGGTTAGCTACGATTCTTTCAGCATCTGCCCTTAACTGTTCGAATTTCTTACGGTTCAAAACCACGGCTTCTACAGGCAGCCTTTTCAATTCCATCTTTTCGACTAACCGTTTATGTATTCTTTTTTTAACCCCGACTATGGCATCGTCTTCGGTCTCTAACTCGACTCGTTTAGGAGCTTCTACTAAACCTAACTTGGTCCAGAAATCCGAATCTTCGGACTCCCGCTTTTTATCTTTTTTTACCCTTAAATCTGTTAGTTCTTTATGGGCTATGTATATATTTTCTTTTTCTACCAACGCATCGACTAAACTATTTATAGCTGCGGCTATCTTACTTCGGGGGCTGTCCGATAATACCGGTACGCCTTTATTCAAAGCCACGCCTACTGTCTTACCTTCGGAAGGTATCTGAGAAAAAATATCCGAAGAAAGAAGCAATTTTATTTCCTGAAGGCTTACACCGCCTTTACTTTCTGCCCGGTTAAGGATGATCTTCACCATAGCTAAAGGAAAACCCAAAGTCTGCATAGTATCTAAAACCCACTGGGTTTGATATACCGAAAGAATATCCGGAGTAACCACCAGCAGAATAAGATTAGAATAATCAAAAGTATTTACTAAACTATCCGATAAATTCTTGCCGCCGTCAATAATAATATAATCGTAATCCATGCTTTTAAGAGTATGGAGCATACTTTTTAAATATAATGATTTTAAATGAGATACAGTCCTCAAAGAAACAATAGCGGGGATAAAGTCCAGGTTAGGTTTAACTTGTGTAACTTGCGTACGTAAAAGTTCTTTCTTATTATCGGTTTTATCCCATACAGAAACCAGGTCAACCAAAGATTTTTTCGTCTTTACGTCAAACAGCATCTTAGCCATATCCAACGGTGCTTTCAAATCCAGGTCGATAAGCAGGACTTTCTTGCCTTTATCATGCAAACCTACGGCTGTATTCAAAGTTAAGGTAGTTTTGCCAACTCCGCCTTTGTTGCTAAAAAATGTGATTATTTTGGGATTCATAAAGGTAAGGTCAATCTAATTCGTATCTTATAGGAATATCTATCCACAGTTCGTTTTCTTCTAAACTAAGAGGAAAAGAAGGATAAGGGCTAATATCTTTTGCTATCTTTACTGCCGCATCGTCAAAAACATGATAACCCGACGAATCGGCTATTCGAGCAGCTAAAAGAGTTCCGTTCGAAGCTAAATGAAGGCTTAACTTAACCGTACCCTGCCAGCCGGCTGATTTAGCCATTGGCGGATAAACCAAGGCATTATAAACCTTATCCTGAACCATCTTTATGTAGCCGGCTAAAACCAATGATATACCGTCATCTTTCCTGGTTAAAGGCCGGTAATTTTCAGCCAGCCTGGCTAATCTTTCTTTTTTGGCTTTATGCCTGATTATCTTAGGGACTAAAGAGATAACTAACTCTGTCTGGTCTTCTTGATAGTCTTTGGAACGGAATAAAGCTCCTAAAATAGGGATATCGCCTAACCCGGGGACTTTACTTATGTCATCTTTAGCCACTTTATCTTTTAGAAGCCCTGATATGACTACTCCCTGTCCTTCGCGCAACTGCAATACTGTTGAAGCCTGCCGGGTAGCAAAAGCTTTTATTACAGTACCATCCGAACGGGTATATTGGCCGTCGGAAGATAATTCTTTAACTTGGGTATTTAAATATAACCTTACACTATCTTCATCGACTAATTGCGGCCGTATATTTAACTTTACGCCAAATTCTTTATACTCGACATCTTCGGCAATAGTATCCCCCCCAGCTGTTGAAGTTACAGTTACTACAGGAATCTCTCCGCCTACTAAAAAATTAGCTTCTTCTCCTGATAAACACACAAGTTTAGGCCGGGCAAGGATTTTGCCTTTTCCTCTTTCAATTGCGGCATTTATCTTCAAATCAAAAGATGCCCGGGTCCAATCTACAACCCTGAAGACTTCGCTCCAGCTTCCCGACCCCGCGGTACCGGTAAGTTTTACTGCTTCGGTCGGGTTGCTTCCGGCAGTACCCGGCCAGTCAAACCCAATATTATCAGCCATACTCTTGGTTAATTCCAATACTTCTACATCAATCTGGACTAAATCCCGTTCTACCTTTGGCATTAAATAATTTTCTATCCTGCCGGAATATTGCTCGATTGCTCTGCCTACTCTTTCTAATTTTGCTTGCGGTAATTCGCCTTCTAAAATTATTTTACTATTAAGAGTATCCTTTTTAACAATAACTTCTTCTATGCCTAGTCTTCTGTAGATGAGATCCCGTACTTTTTGAGCTAGAATATCCAAGTTTTCCGATAATACCTCGATCTGGTAGATATGCTTATTCTTCAATTTATCTTCGATAACCACTTCCGTAAAACCTTCTTTTTTACCTATTAGTTCAACTCTATCATCATAAGCCTTTACTATATCCAGAATCTCAGGCTTACGGATAAATACTTTTTCTATATTGTTCACTTCTAAAGTGAAGATTTCGCCTACTACAATATTATGTTCGCCTTCAGCAATGCATAAACCCGGAAGTAATAATAAACAGAACAATATCAATATTTTTTTATTCATTTCTTCTCTATCTCCACAGCTTGTTTTTCGGTACCTTTATATACATCTACCGTTTCCGGCGGTGGTGGCGGGGGTTTAGGAGGTTGTATCATTCCCCAATATCTTTGAAGTTCATGCATACTAACAGGACGTTTCTGCAAAGTCTTTTTCGTGTCTAACGGGGACCTTAAAAATATCTTTATTTCTCCACGTTCTAATACATACGTCAAGAGGGTTGCCTGTTCGGGAGTTAATGCAATAGTAAGGGTAGATATAGCCCTGCCTTGTGTACGGCTTTGGCCGCCCGTCTCCAAAACTACTATATCTTCAAATAAAGGAGCTACTATATTGTCCTGGTTGAACTGCATTACACTTATAATATCTATATGATCATTTGCAGTAATATTGCCGTCAATAGAAGAAACCCGGTCGACAGGTATGGTCACGGCTCTTTTACCCGCGGGTACTTGTTTAGACAGTTGTTTCAATTCTTCGGGATACTTTACCATGAATGAAGTAACTTGCTGGCCTTGATATATAGTAGTCCTGGCGATTTTACCTATTACTGTGCCGGGAGTAGAAAAAGCACCGGATTCTATATCACCGGGTAAGACTTTTTGTGTAGTAACAAACTGCGGTTGTATAGCTTCGCCTCTGGATATATCCTGGGCTGCGATAACTATCTCTTTAGCCCCTCTTCTTGCCATCAACTCTTTTAAATAACGTTCTCTTTCTCTTATAAAAGAGATTATCATAGTAATAGAAATAATACCCAACAATAAGGCTGCACCAATATATATAACCTTCTTATTCATTTATTTACCTTAACAAGTCTTCGTTAATAACAAAGTCCGTACTTTGTTTAGCCGAATTGACTAAATCTTCGATTTTGCGGTTAACTTTCTGTGTCTGTAAAGCTGTTTTTATATCTTCTTTTACTTCTGCTAAAGGAGTAGTTTTTCCTTCTTTTTTATCCTCGACTTTTACGATATAAGATTTACCTTCGGGGCCTTTAAACTTAGATATCTCGCCTTCATCTAAACTCAATACCATATCCCAGAATTTCGGGAATTTGTTATCAGGGTTATAGCTTATATACCCTAAATCTCCTCCTTTTGTAGCACTCCCGGCAATTGATTTCTGTTGAGCCGCAGCACTAAAGCTGGTTTTACCGGTTAAAATATCTACATAAAGGCCGGTAGCTGACGCATCACTGGCAAGGACTATTTCTCTCACTTTTACTTCGGCAGGTTTCTTAAAATAATCTTTATTCTGCTCATAAAAATTCTGAATCTCTACGTCAGTAACTTCGATACCCCTGGTTTCGTCGGCAATTAATTGTTGAGCCAGAAGAGTTTGTTCATACTGGGTTAAAGAAGCTTTAACTTCGGGGTCTTCGTCGAGGCCGCGTTTCTCAGCTTCTTGAGCTAAAAGAGCCTGCCTTACTAATTCATTCAATACTTCTCTTTTAAAATCATAATTGTCGATATCCATATCCTGTTGTGCGGCTAAAGGCCTTAGAGCATCTAACCTCTCATTGAAATCATTTAACCCTATTTTCCAATCGCCTATCTGTGCTAAAAGCGGCCCTGAAATATTTTGTGTTTCAGCATATTCGGATATTTCTTTTCCGGGTGAGAATAAATTCTGGCAAGCAGAAAGAAACAAAACAGAACAAATCAGAACTGTAAAAATAACCGCATTTTTTTTCATAATGAATACCTCCCTTTTTAAAATTTTATCCGTAAGTTACACAAAAATCAAGTATTTTTATATAAAATAAATTATTCTTTCCTCTTTTCTTCCACATAAATACTCTTCTGAAAAGTCTTGGCATATTTTTTTAATTCGGCACCGATGGTAGAAACTTCTCCTACATGAGAAAAATCTTTATGTTCATTAGTGACAATTCCTATAGATATAGATACCAAAGGAAAACTTTTATCCTTGCCTGTCCGGTCTTTGCTTATTATATATCCTTTTTTTCTGTCTTTTTCATCATAAAAAAGCGGTATCTGTTCATCAAACCTATCGATAATCTCTTGAGCAATTTCTTTTGTTCTCTGAGGCTCTGTAACCACAACAAAATCATCTCCCCCCACATGGCCTACATAATCTGTTTCTCTGCCCTTTTTCTGAATCGATTCGATGATAATCCGGCTGGTATCTTTTATAAGATGGTCGCCTCTCTCAAATCCGTAATAATCATTATAAGACTTGAACTTATCTAAATCTAAATATAAAACTGCAAACTTGTCTTTATCTTTAATCCGCTCTTGGATTTCATTCATTATAGAAACATTCCCGGGGAGGCGGGTTAAGGGGTTGGCATCTAAATCGCGGCTGGCCCTTTTTAGGACCATCCGCACCCTTGCCAGAAGCTCTTCGGGCTCAAAAGGTTTCACAATATAATCATCTACTCCGGAATCTAATCCTGTCACTTTATCCCTGATTTCGCCTTTGCCGGTAAGCATAATAATCGAAAGATGCTGGCGCAGAGAATCTTCTCTTATAGCCCGGCATACATCCAGCCCGGACATCTTCGGCATCTTATGGTCTAAGATAACTAAATCAGGCGTTTCGTTTTTTATTTTTTGCAATGCTTCATCGCCGTCGGCGGCTTCGGAAACTTCATAATGCTCACTTAAGACACTTCTTAATATGTCTCTTATAAAAAGTTCATCGTCTGCTACTAATATTCGTATTTTCTTCATCTTTATCCTTTCTGCCTAACGTTAGTTCATACATGAGATTTAGGCAAAGTAAATATAAATTCGGCACCTTCGCCTTTGCTGCTTTCAACCCATATATTGCCGTTGTGAGCAATAATAATATTCTTAACTAAAGCAAGCCCTAACCCTGTCCCTTTAACTCCTTCCTTGACGGCGTTTTCTGTCCTG
>CAZBZJ010000080.1:0-6033 GCA_964496355.1 uncultured Planctomycetia bacterium
GATATATTTTTCTACCGGTATTTTTTTACCAGTCAATTTCTCAGTTGCTTCTATCAATTTGTCTAATCCGAGAATCTCGAGTAAATGTCCGCTCATCCAATTATGCCGTTGAATTATCCGGTCAATAAACTCGGGCAATTGCGGATCATTTAGAATAAACTTGGTTTCATATGGTAGTTCTTCTATCGGCTCGTACCATCCTTTTGATTTAAGATAAGCGATGTTTCTCCGTACAATTTCAGCGCATTTTTCAGGGTCCTGCTCAATTTCAAAACCTGTTTTTGAGGCCATGGGTTCTTGTGCTTTCAGTATTTGTTTGCCTTCGCCCGCGCCGTCGTCCTCGGCCTTGCGGTTAGGAGATGGCTCTTTTGGTGCTGCGTGGTCTTGTGTCATCCAGCATCCGCAGACAAAAACAGCCGCAACAACTATTACAGCCATCACCCACAAAGGCGGTGCATGCGCCTGCACTGAAACCAAAAATTCACCTAACCCCCCGGATTCAAAGGCTAATGGAGTAAGGAATAATGCAGATAATCCGGGGGTATCCGGCTGGCCTTCGCCGGTTAAATGGGATGTGTCCTTATTTATCGTATGTCTCCCCCCTATTCTCGAACATACAAGAAGTACTTCTTCACTATAATCATCTGAAAGAGGATAATCGGCGGGTATTTGTTCTCTTGTATAAACAGTCACAGAAAAATCTATCTTCCTAAGATCAGCCGCAATCTTTTCGGCAAGATTCAATTCCTCTACATCGGTTTCTTCTACAGTTATTAAAAGAAGCCCATCCGGTTTAAGCACGCTTAGTCCGGGTTCTCTCAAATGTTTATAAAAAGACCATTGTTTAACTATGTTATTAATGGTAACTATATCAAAAGGCTTTTTATAGAAACCAGCCCGTTCATATTCTTCCTTTCTATCAGGAGCGGCAGCCTTAGCTTGAAAACCGGCCTCTTCTATTTCTTTTACCTTAGTTACAATGAATCTTCTTGGATCTTCGGCACCAACCATATAAACATCTTTAAATATCTCCCTTAAAAATCCTCCGAAATGAATGACAAAATCTCCCCTTCCTGTATTCAAATCAACAACCCGTATTTTATCCTTATGGCCAAAATGCCTTCTTATGATATCGGACATTTTTAATATAACCCTATCCGGCTGGCCTTCTGCCTCTTCGACAGGCGATAAACCGGGTTGTCTTGCCTGGGCGGTAATCTGGTTATGTGCGTTTGCGGCTCTTGATATCCTCTCACTTACATCACGCCGCATCTGCCTGAATCCGGGAAGACCGGCCAGTTGCCTTAAAACTGTTTCAAGTCCCCTGTGATTCTCCGGGCGTTCTCTTAATCTCCGGGATAACTCCCAGCGCAAATACATAGCCTCAATACCCCGCCAGACGTCTTCTTTTAACCCATTCTCTGAATCGTCTCCGAGTAGCTTCATACAAAGCCGCGCCCACCGGATTGCACCCACCCGGCTGCCATTTGAATAGAGAGCATTAGCAAACAACCTTCTATTCAAAGCCAGTTTACAAACTTGTGCCTGTTGACTATCCGCGTCAACGTCATATAAAACTATCCTGCCCGCCTCATCGAATCCAATACGTTTTCTGCCGGCAGTTATTTCTTTTATCTGTCCGGCATTAAATCCGTCCCTGAAATTACCAAAGATAGCGTCATCAGTAATCAAGGCTTTAAATAAAGAGACTCTGGCCCTGCTATCTTCAATAAGTATCCGGCAAACAGCCAGAGTAGGCGCATTAGCTTCTGCAACCTTCTGATAGATATCCTTAACCTGCCTATCCTCGAAAGGAAGGCTGTCATAGGCATCAAAACAATAAGCTATGCCTCTTGATACTAAAGCCCGCAGTATAGAATGCCGGTTTACCTTCTTAATTGCCCCTTCAACATCAGTCATCTCAGCTAACGGCATACAACTCCGTATCATAAACCTGTCGTTTAAATATAATTTGCCGTCCGGGCCTAAAGCTATTTCCTGCGGCCCTTTAATTATCCGGCCTTCATAATCTAACTTGTGGCTGACTCCTATCTGGTCTCTGAATTCATTAACAAAGATTGTTTCTTTTGAAAGGCCCGGTATATAATCCTGATTAGGAACTAACCGTTCGCCGTTTCCTTCCGGGCTTATAACACCTCTATCTCTTATTACTAACTGTACCCCATTAGCAAGCAATACCGCACCTTCATTGAGAACAACATCTAAACTTATTTCCGAAGAAATTAATCCCTTTTCTTTTAATTTCTTAAGTATTCTGGATTTTGTATTATCGCCTAATAAAGTAACCATCTGCATAACTGTACCAACTGCGCCCCACTCCGCGCCTAAAGCCTGTAAAAGATTAACAATATGTGATTCAGTAATACCTCTCTGCCTATGCGCTTTATCCCAGCTAAAATCCAAGCGCAAACTTACCTCAGGATTATCATCATCCTGTGAGAAAATCTCGTTTATTCTTCGCAAAACAGCTCTTGCCTCATCCGGAGTTTTAGCAAAAGCCGCGTTAGTTACAAACCCTACATGCCGGATATTATCTAATCCGCTCATATATTCAAGCATCTCATACAAAAACTCTAAAGCCTCAAACGGCTCGCCGATACACCAACTGTAACAATCAAACCCTAACCTGTCGGCTTCTGAAAGCATCTGCTTAAACCTATCTCTATGTTGTAAAAGAAAATTACTCAATACTTTTGCTTGCAGGCAATGCCCACAGCCAAGAGTACATTTACCCGGGCCCAAGACCAATGACTCAGGCCGGTAAACATCCTGCTTATATTGCGGAAGATTAGCCAGAATATTTCTCTCTTCCTCATCTACGCCATAATCAAGGTTTCCATTTCTATAGTTACTCACTACCTGCCATAGTGAAACCGCCGCTGCTGCTATAATAGCAATGGCAATTCCCCATCTGTCTATAGTCAGAGTTAATCCTAACAATGGATAAACAAGGCAGAGGTTATTATTAAAAACAGGAAGATTCTCAGCTGTATCACATAGCTGAGAACTTTCTCGCTTACGGTCTCTTTCCCCATACAAACTGTCTGCTGTTTGTAATAATTCTCGTAAATCGGTAATCTGTTCTAAAACATCGGTTTTACCCTCCGCCAACACATATAAACCTGTTTTTCTATTTTTAATAAAGTAAACAATAACCGGGGATCTTAATATATCACGGCGCCGGATTCGGTAAGAATTTTCAACTATATATATAATTCTTCTGGGTAAATCATCAAACTTACCGCCGGCCTTAATGTAATGCTTAACCAGAATATTTACGACTCCCTGCATTTTTCTTAAGAACAGCCGGCTGCGTTTTTTTGCAATGTTCCTATTTTTATTTAACCTGAGAACTTCTTCTTCTACCGCCTCGCCTTGTTCTTTGTTTAATAAAAACCCTCCAGATTCTAAGTCGCCGGTATGAACCTTAGATACATAGAAAATCACCCTTTGAGGCATTCGGCTGCCTGTAGGTGATATTCGTCTATAAAGAGATAAAGCCGTATCCATTCCGCCTACGCAACTTTTAGCCAGATAATCAACATACCAAATACCCGGCATAACAACACATATACCTTTGCCGCGTTCATCTATGCCTATTAACTTAGGGACTTTATAATCCGGGTGGTGCCTTTTAAAATTCACAAAAGCTTCTTCTTGTTCTGCCTTTAAAATAAAGGGGCAGGCATGCATACGCAGATGTTTATTATCGGTTAAATCCGGTTCGGGCACCCATACGCTCCAGGGCCGTTTACCGGCTTGTTCGTTATAGTAAAAAAGCGGCCGGGCCACATCTACAGCAAGCTTAATCAAACCTATTAACCGGGCTGAATCTAAAACCCGCTTTTGTAAGCTATTAGTGGGCAGTTTTACAGGTATGGGGTTTTCATCGCTTGAAGGATAATATAAAAGATGGCCATCTTGCAACCCTAATCTTTCAAGCTGTTTATCGACAAGAGTATCTGTAGACTTTTTGTCTAATCTGAAAACAAAATAATCATCATAAATCTTAGGCAGCTTATGCCTGGTTACATGGGCAAAAACTATCTGGTTATAATCATCGATTAGCGGCACCCACTCACCGATAATACCTATAATTTTAAACTGTGACCACCTCTGTTTATCGTCTCTTCTTTTAAGATAATGAAGAGCCGTGTGCCAATAAGGGATACCTGCAGGAAAATCAACTGGTTGCTTATCCGAATCTGTCAGGATAATACCAGGAGCAATACTGAAAGGCTGGTAAGCCGAAAAGTTTTGCGAATTGCCTGGCGGCGGTGCCCGGGGCTTCTGTACTCTATACTTATTAACTATCCCTGCAATAAAGAAGGCTAAAATGTAAAAACCTAAAAATATAGTACCTATAGAAAAAATCCAAATTAAAATCCCGGCCTCTAAACTTAACCCGAAGCCGGTTAATATAAATAAATACGCATTATGTTTGCCTTGCTTGCGGCCTTTTCGTCCGGGCTTATTTTCTTTCTTTTTTCTTCGCTTATCTCTTTCCTTTCTTTTTGCACGTTTGAGGCCTTCGCGACTCCCAGAAATTACAACCCATCCCTCATCCTTTCCTTCTCCTATATAAACATAGTATCTCTTTAACCAAGCCAACCGTCCCAGGGTTCTTTTCAAAGCCTTTACGCGAAAAGCATAGCCGAGGAATTCTCCCATAGCTTCAGATAAACCTTTGAGGTTAAGCCAGTTGTTTAAAAAATCAGGGTGTTCATTCAGAAAACTTATAACTGCATTTTCATTCTCTCGAGTAGCATCGATCCCTGGTTCACGACTCCGAGGAAATCTGGTTTCTATAGAAGGATGTTTACCCTTCTGCGGTAAATGCCCATGAGCAGCAATAGACAAGCTAAATACAAGCGTAAAAAAGACTAATGTAATCAATAAATATCCGGAATCATACCGATGACAATTTTCAACCAAAACCAGGCAAGTAATTATGGGAGTAATAGCCGCTGTCAAACTCTCACCAGCCAATCTCTTAAACTCCAACGGATTATTCGATATTAAGACTCTGCCTCTATCTATACAAACATAATAGCGTTCCTTTACGCCTGTACGACGCCGGCTTATTGCATCCAGTGTTTGCAAAGCACTGATTAAAGGTTTTTTGCGAAACCTGTAACCTAAATAACTCTCAACTAACCCGCGTAATTCACCAACACTCATCCATATATTTAAGACTTCACCGTTTTGATTATCCAAAAACCTCCGGATCTCAGCCACATTCTCGGCATCAGCTACCCTGGCTGTATCCGCGTTATCATATTCTCCACTTGCTTTAGGATGTACGCCTTTCTTGGGTATACTAGTTCTCTCCGAATAATCCGGGTAAACACCGGCTATAATTAAAGCCGCAAAAAAGACACTCAATGCTGTCCAGCATAACATTGACATCTCCAAACCCAACAAAAGTCCAGGCACAGCGGCCAAAAGAAGACTTGATTCACCGGAACAAACAACATCTGTATCCTGCCAATCCAACACCTGCTTTGTTGATAAATCTACCGCTTGATTTTCTGCACCGCGTAGGTGCAAAACCCCCGCCAGCAGAGCCACGGACTCCGCTAATACAACGCCTACTAAAACCCCGTTCCCCTTACCTATATATATAGGCAGGAGAGCAAGGCTGGATACACCCAAAGCACCCTTCCCACCGCGTAGGTGGGAAGGGGAGTTAAAAGCAAAGCCTCTCCTCACTGTGAAATCTTTCTTGACAGGCTGTGTAACATAAAGTATATTGAAACAAAAGATTAAAAGCTGAATTAAAATGCTCTCTTCCCAAGAACTAAAAATAGTTTCAAATTTCTTTCTTGACGGTGCGAAAATACTATTCGCGACTTTAGTAGTAGGAGTCTTTGTGCCAAGTGCGTCAGGAGAAATACCCTGGTTAACATTCACTGCCGGAGTAGGTGTAACGCTGGTATTTCTTGTTATTGCGGCAAAATTATCCGGCTTAACAGAACGATAATTATGAACTTGCTGATTTTCTACATAGCT
>CAZBZJ010000081.1:0-5970 GCA_964496355.1 uncultured Planctomycetia bacterium
GTATTTCAGGTTGAAAGTGCAGGTATGAAAGAGTTGCTTAAAAGGCTTAAACCAGCTAAGTTCGAAGACCTTATAGCAATTTTAGCCTTGTACAGGCCCGGGCCTATCGGTAGCGGAATGTTAGAAGATTTTATACAGCGCAAAAACGGGCAAAAGAATATAAGTTATTTTCATCCCAGGCTTGCGCCTATATTAAAAAGCACCTATGGAATTATCGTTTTTCAGGAACAGGTTATGAGTATAGCTACCGAATTAGCCGGCTATAGTGCTTCGGAAGCAGATTTGCTCAGGCGGGCTATGGGAAAGAAAATCTCAGATGTAATGGAAGAGCAGAGAAAGAGGTTTGTTTCCGGCTGTGAGGCGAATGAGTTGCATGAATCACTGGCTAATAAGATATTTGATTTAATGGAATATTTTTCCGGTTATGGATTTAATAAAAGCCATTCTACAGCCTATGCCCTTATTTCCTACAGAACCGCTTTCTTGAAGGCTAATTTTCCGGTTGAATTCATGGCGGCTCTTCTTACTTCGGAAAAGGACAATAGCGATAAGCTTGTAGATTATATCAATGAGGCTAAAAGGATGAAGATAAAGGTCTTGCCGCCGGATATAAACGAAAGTTTTGCGGATTTTACCGTAAGAGATAAAAAAAGTATCAGGTTCGGCTTGTTAGCTATCAAAAATATGGGCCGGAATGCGGCAAAGAGTATTATTGAAGAAAGAATAGATAACGGTAAGTTCGCCGACCTGATTGATTTTTGTTCCCGGCTCAGCAGTAAGGCTATAAATAAAAGGGTTATGGAAAGCTTGATTAAATGCGGAGCAATGGATAAATTCGGGAAACGGTCGCAGCTTATAGAAGTCTTGCCGAAAGCCTTAGATTTTTCCTCAAGGCTCAATAAAGAAAAAGAATCTACTCAGATATCAATATTCGACGATGATTTTGTTTCTGTCGGTATGGATAGGAAAGCTTTAACTCTGCCCGATATCGAAGAATGGCCAAAACAGCAGTTATTACAGTTTGAAAAAGACCTGTTAGGTTTTTTTGTTACCGGGCATCCTTTATTGCAATATGACCTGCTTATCAAAAGAGCCAACTTAACGAAAATATCGCAGCTTTTTCGCCGGAAGCCTCAGGGGCGCGAACCTTTGGTAGTAGGGCTTATCGACAAGGTGATTCTTACTACTACAAGAAAGAAGCAGGAACTTATGGCTATATTAAAGGTCGAAGACGAGGAATCGTCTATGGAAGCCTTTGTTTTTCCCAAGATATTTAATGATGTACGCGCTTATCTGCATAAAGGCAAAGTTATCGTAATACGAGGAAGGGTGAACCGGCGCGAAGGCTCGCTTAAACTGTTAACCGAACAGGTTGTAGCATTAGATGAAATTTATAAATGGGTTAATATGATTAATTTATATATAGAAGATCCCGGCCGGGAACTGATAGAATCTTTAAAACAAATATTGAGAGAGTTTCCGGGTAAAGTACCGGTATATTTCCATTTCCGCCATCCCGAACTTAAATTTGTTAAGGTCAAACCCGGTGAAGATTTCCACGTTCAGCCTAATCGCCTGTTATTCAGCAGGTTAGCTGTTCTTTTAGGCGAAGAGAACTTCAGTTATAATGTAGCTTGACGTAGAGATAAGTTTTTCTTGACATCTCTTTAAATCGGTGTTATAAATCATAACTACTTATTAATCAATAGGTAACGGAAATTAGGCTTATATCCAGTAGTATTATCCAAGATAGCCGGCTGGCAACGCGAAAGATTCAGATTCTTTTGCAGGTAAGGCTATGATTGTACTATTGCGGGCAGAAAAAAGATACTGTCAAAAGTTCTATGAGTAAAATAAAGGGGGGAGAATGACTAAAAAAGATATAGTAATGAAGATATCGGAAGAGACCGGGGTTAAACAGGTTGTGGTTAAGAAAGTTGTACATAAAGTATTTGATTCGGTTTTTGAAGCTTTATATAAAGGTAAGAAAATCGAAATAAGAAATTTCGGAGTATTCAAAGTTAAACGGAGAAAACGGAGAATGGGAAGGAATCCCAGGACTAACGAACCCGTACCGGTTCCCGAAAGAAAAGTAGTAGTATTCAAACCCGGCCTTGAGATGAAACAAAAAATAAAATAAATGCCCGTAAGGCTTGTATATGGCAATAAAGTACCAGCTGCCCAGAGGCACAAAAGATTTCTTTGGCAAAGAAGCCTTTACGCTAGCTCTTCTTGAGAATAGATCTAAAGAGTTATTCAATATTTACGGATATAAAGAAGCCAGGCTTCCTCTTATTGAAAATATAGAAGTTTTCAAGAAGGGGCTGGGCCAAGAAACGGATATTGTCGAAAAACAAATTTTTAAAATCGAAAGCAAAGATAAACTCTGTCTGAGGCCGGAATCAACCGCACAGATTGTCCGTGCCTATATTCAAAACCATCTTTATAACCAAAAACTTTGTAAATTTTTTTATGCCGGCGCTATGTTTAGAGGCGAACGGCCTCAGAAGGGAAGGTTACGGCAGTTCCATCATATAGGAGCCGAGGCAATAGGCATTAAATCCCCGGCTTTAGACGCTGAAATCATCAAACTTGCCCGGGACCTTTTAGCCTATCTAGGAGTAAAAGAATTTGAGCTGCAAATTAATAGCCTGGGTTGCCGGGAAGATAAAAGGAGATTCCAAAGGCTGTTGAAAGATAAATTAAAGGATAAATATGATTTACTCTGTCCGGTATGTAAAAAAAGGTTTTCAACAAACGTTTTAAGGGTGCTTGACTGTAAAAATAGAAAATGCGCCGGAGTAGTTAAGTCGTTAAATATAGGCAATTCTTATTTATGCGAAGAATGCCTTAATTACTTTAAAAAATTATGTGAATATTTGCGAATATTGGAGGTAGACTATAAAACAGTTCCTACCTTAGTCAGGGGGTTGGACTATTATACTCAAACTGTTTTTGAGTTTATATCCGGTTCTTTAGGCGCTCAAGGCGCCGTCGGAGCAGGAGGACGGTATGACGGATTAGTCAAAGGCCTGGGAGGCCCTTCAAAGCCGGCATGTGGATTCGCGCTGGGCGCAGAAAGAATAATGATGCTGATAAAGAATGGGCACGAGCCTGCTCCCGGCGTATTCGTTGCATATTCATCTAAAGAGGATTTCGAAGAGGCTTTTTGTATCTTGGCCAGGTTAAGAAACTCTGGTATAGCCGCAGATATAGACTTTTCCGGAGGTTCGCTTAAGTCGCAATTACGTTATTCTCAAAAGAGAGGTTCTCAGTTTGTTGTGATTGCCGCAGGCGGGGAGTTATCAGAAAATTCTGTAATATTGAGAAATATGAAGGCGTCGGTGCAGGAGACTGTTAAGCTCGGCGATTTATACGGAATACTTCAGAAAAACTTGGAAGGTAAGGGGTAGTTATGTTACGTACACATACCTGCGGACAGTTAAACGAAGATTCGTTAAACCAGACAGTTGTCCTTTGCGGATGGGTTGATTCTCGCCGGGACCACGGAAAGATTATATTTATTGATTTGAGGGACAGGTATGGAATAACCCAATTGGTTTTTATTAAATCCGTATGTAAGGATTATTTTGCAGAAGCTGAAAAACTAAAGAATGAAGACGTTATAAAGGTTACCGGTTCAGTCAATACCCGGCCTAAAGGTACTATTAATCCTAAAATACCTACAGGCAGGGTAGAAGTATGTGTAGAGAGGCTTGAAATATTAAATAAATCCGAAGATATACCTTTTATGATAGAAGAAAGCCAGGAATTATCGGAGGAATTGAGGTTATCATTCAGATATTTGGATTTGAGAAGGAGAAAACTTTTAAATAATCTGGAGATCCGGCATAAAATAATCGCTTCGATAAGAGGTTATTTGAACCGGGAAAAATTCATTGAAGTCGAGACTCCTTTTTTGACCAAGTCGACCCCGGAAGGAGCCCGGGATTTCTTAGTCCCTTCGCGCCTGAATCCGGGTAGTTTCTATGCCCTGCCGCAGTCTCCTCAGCTTTTTAAACAGATATTGATGGTATCGGGTATGGATAAATATTATCAGGTAGCAAGGTGTTTTAGAGATGAAGATTTGCGCAAAGACCGCCAGCCCGAATTTACTCAAATTGATTTAGAGATGTCGTTTATTGAAGAGCCGGATGTATATACTTTAGTAGAGAATATGTTGTCCAGAGCTTTCGAAGAAGTGCTTGATATAAAATTGAAAGTGCCTTTTAAACGCATTACATATAAGGAAGCAATGGAAAAGTATTCAACCGATAAACCTGATGTTGGAATTGAAGGGCATTTTAGATTTGCCTGGATAACAGAATTTCCGTTGTTTAAATATGACCATGACAGACAAAGATGGGATTCAGAACATCATCCTTTCACCGCTCCATATGAAGAAGACTTAAAATTCTTAGATTCCGACCCTGCTAAAGTGCGGTCGCGGTCTTACGATTTAGTATTAAACGGCGTAGAATTAGGCAGCGGTTCGGTGAGAGTCCATTCGGTAGATTTACAAAAGAAAATTTTCGGCCTTTTAGATATGAGTGATTCCGAAGTAGAAGATAAGTTCGGATTTTTGACTCAATCTTTGCAATATGGGGCTCCGCCTCATGGCGGCTTTGCTTTAGGTTTAGATAGGTTTATATCGATAATAACCGGGTCCGAATCTATAAGAGACGTAATTGCGTTTCCAAAAACCCAGCGAGGCGTATGTCCATTAAGTAATGCTCCTTCTAAAATCTCGGCGGCGCAGCTGAAAGAATTAAAGATTAAGGCGGTAAAAAGCGACGATTAGTTTACCAAAGAGGCGGATATTATTAACTTAACATTAGTTAAAAAGGGAGGCGGATATGTGCAGGTTTAGCAAAATCTTTTGTTTGGGGGTAACGCTAGTTTTTATGTTAGCATTATCAGGGTGCCTGGTCCGGACTTATACGGTAGAAAAACCTCGGGTAGATACACAGGTTACCGGCAATCAGGGTTATCTTGCGGGAAAACCTTCGGATAAGCCGGAAGAAAACAAGCTTGGCAGCACCAGGAAGATAACGGTTTTAGAAGTCGAAGTCGGCCCTAAATCAAACGGAGAAGCCAAAGAACCGTATATAGAGAAAAAAGAAAAAGCGGCAAAGGAAATTTCCGAAGATATTATTTTGGAAGAACCCGAATCAGTTACCGAACGCTATAAAATGCGTAAAGTTTACCAGGAGACACCAGAGAAAAAACCGGCCGGTGATTATAAGGCATATAAAGTGCAGAAAAACGATACTTTACAAAAGATATCTAAGAAATTCTATGATACTACCCGGCGCTGGCAGAAGATTTTCGAGGTTAACAGAGATGTTTTAGAAAGCCCGGACGATATTTTTCCGGGGCAGACATTAAAAATTCCTTTAAACTGACCTGGCGAATATTTTATGGAGAAATTTATCGAGTTAGGCAACAGCGCTGTTTTGGCTTCTGTGGTCGGCCCGTACGATGAGAATTTGGAGTTGATAGAGAAGAATTTTAAAGTAAACGTCAAACTGGAAAAGGATGGCATCCGCATACGCGGAAAGTCTTATACAGCAGTAGAAAAAACAGAGCGGTTGTTTGATGAGCTTATACGCAGCGGGGCGGGTATGAGCCAGGAGGCTATCAAGAGGAAGATAAACAATCAGAAAAATTTTCCGGGCCGGTATGATAAAATCCCGGTTCCTTCAAAAAAAGAATTTGTCCGGCCGCGTACTCCCGGACAAAAAAAATATGTAAGCGAAATTAATAAACGGGATTTAGTCCTTTCTATAGGGCCTGCTGGTACCGGGAAGACTTACCTTGCTATGGCAATGGCAGTTCATTATCTGGTAGAGCAGAAAGTCCGGCGGATAGTACTAACCAGGCCGGCTATTGAAGCCGGAGAATCTTTAGGCTATTTACCCGGCGGTATGAGCGAAAAACTAAGCCCGTATCTGAGGCCTTTATATGATG
>CAZBZJ010000082.1:0-5892 GCA_964496355.1 uncultured Planctomycetia bacterium
AAAAATGGTAGCTTTTCTCCGCAAGGCTGATCGAGAAGCTTATCTTGCAGTAGGATGTCCTGAAGATTTTTCGAATGATACAGATAAACTTGCTGATCAGATCTGGATTTTAACCGTGGATGGAAAGAAAGAATGGTTAGTTTGCAAAGACAGACATCCGGCTGATATAGATATGGGGAGTGTTACAGAAAATTTAAAACGCACTATTGCTCATATAAGTCATTTAGAATTTTCTCCGGATAGCAAAAAGATTTATTTTATCTCTTCCGCATGGGTTACTTCAGGGGCAATCCATTCAGTAAATATAGACGGGGCAAATGAAAAATTTATAAGCGCAGGCAATTCGCTACTGGTTATTCCTAAGGGACGCTATAAAGGACATTTGATTGCAAGTAAGCATAAATATTTTATAGCGGGTGGAAGTTATGATTGGTTATGGTTGCTTACTCCGGAAGGCAAAGAGGTCGGACTATTGGCCCTTAGTGAACAAGATATAAACTGGGATATTCTTCTTATTGAATAAGCTGGGTAAGAAAGGAAGAAATAAACTTATAAAAAAAGTCAGCTTCCTTTTTGCTGAAAATTAAGTATTGTGTTAGTTAATTTCTTATAGGGGATAGAAAAATGGGAAAAATAAATATTTTTGACTTTATAGGGTCGGAGAACCAGAATAAATTGATATCTGTCGCGAATCTAAAAGGACAGCTTGGATACCTACAGGAACTCGACGAAATCTACCAGGATCTTCATCACGTATTTATAGTGGATAGCAAGAATGATATGCATTATATAGTAGCGACATTATTTCTACAGGCACATAATGAATATTATATAGGAATGTCTCAGTTTTTAAGTTCCCATCTAGTAAAGGCATTTATTTCATTACGGATTGCTATTGATGCCGCTTTCAATGCTTATTACTTCACTAAACACCCAGAGCATGTTATCGAATTCATGAAAAGAGATAGTGGGTTACATAAGAAAGTCTTTTGGCGGATCAAGGCTTATATTAAAGAGGCCATTAAGGAATATCCGCTAGCAAAAGATTTAATAGGCACACACGAGCTCATGAGTAATATTTCCGCACATTCTTCATTTAGTTCGATTCTCTTTAAGCACCATCATATTAAGAAGGAGAATAATAGTGAATTGTTAGCTTTAAATTATTTTGATAATATAAAACCTTTAGAGCTGTATCTAGGGTATTATTTTTGTCTGCTTATGTTTTTTTTGAGAGTGTTTAAATTGTTTTATAATTGCTTTTATAAAAAAGAATTAAAAATCATATATCCAAAACGAGAGGATAGAATTGAGCGATTTGAAAAAAATATTACAAATAAGTATAAAAAGTATAGGATTAAAGAATGGCAAGGGAAAAATCTTGATAAAAAATAGAGATCATGCTGATATTTTAAGATTAATGTCCACATTGAACTGTAATTCTTACCCGCTTATCTTTCAGCGTCAGAAGCTGATTAAGGACATAATATTTCCCATTGAGAGAATTAGCCAGAAGCGTTATAATAAAAGCCATTAATGTCTATGCTTTAAGTATAAAATAAGGAGAGTTTATGCCTAGAAAAAGCAAAAAGTCTAAGAAGAAAAGGCTAGAACAATACCAACATAAGAGAAAAAAACGATTAAATAATCCACCCGTTGGCTTGGTAAACCCGCAGACAGACAAAGACGCGCCCAAGAAAAAATATAAGTATGACCCGCATTTGGATCCACAGCTTGTATGGGCCGGTAAAGCGGAGCATACTAAATTCGAAATACCGACTGTATCGCTTCATGTCCATGAGCGTATAGACGCCTGCACTATCATCGACGCGGTAAAAAAGAAAAACGGTAACGGTGGACAACAGTCGTTGTTTTCTTTTATGGAAGAAAATCCTCCGCTTCGTGAGGCGGTAGAATTTTATAAGCACAAACACAACTGGTCGAATCGTATGGTTGCCGGGGATTCTCTGCTTGTTATGAATTCGCTTTTGGAAAAAGAAGGCATGGCCGGTAAAGTGCAGATGGTCTATATGGACCCGCCTTACGGGATTAAATACGGCAGTAATTTCCAGCCTTTCGTGAACAAACGCGATGTCAAAGATGGAAAAGATGAGGATTTGACGTCTGAGCCGGAAATGATAAAGGCTTTTCGTGATACCTGGGAATTAGGAATTCACTCGTATTTGACTTATATGAGAGATAGATTGTTGCTTGCAAAAAAATTACTCAATGAAAGTGGAAGTATTTTTATTCAAATCAGTGATGAAAATATTCATTTAGTACGAAATATACTAGACGAAACGTTTGGTGTGCAAAATTTTATAAGTCTGATTTCTTTTACAACCACAAGTGGAATTCCGTCACGGACACTATCAAGGGCAGGTGACTATCTTCTTTGGTATGCTAAAGATAAGCAAAAAGTTAAGTATCGACAATTATTTACCGATAAATCTTTCAACGGAGAAACCGGACATTACAACTTGATCCGTTTAAATGATGGCACTGTAAGGCGTATAACAAAGGAAGAAACTGAAGATAGCTCGCTTATTCCTAAAGATGCAAAACTAGCGACTTCTCAATCCCTCACTTCGCAAGGAGAATCAAAAAGCAATCAGGAAGTTATATTAGATAGCAAAAAATTTACACCGCCTTCAGGACAACATTGGAAAACAACAGTTTCTGGAATCCAGAGACTCTATGAGGAAGGACGAATATTGTTTGCTGGTAACTCAATCAGATATCTAAGATTTGCAGATGATTTTTCAGTTACTCCGTTTACAAATAATTGGACTGATACGGTAATAGGTAGCCAGGAAAAAGAATATGTAGTTCAAACTTCAATTAAAACAATTCAACGATGTATACTTATGACAACAGATCCAGGTGATCTCGTATTTGATCCAACTTGTGGAAGTGGCACAACGGCTTATGTTGCTGAACAATGGGGCCGAAGATGGATTACGTGCGATACATCACGTGTCGCGGTTACATTGGCCAAACAGCGGCTTATGACAGCGATATACGATTATTACAAACTTGCTCATCCTCAGCAAGGCGTAGGCAGTGGTTTCGAATATAAAATGGTTCCGCACATTACGCTTAAATCAATAGCCAACAATGAACCCCCAGCGTATGAAACCCTTTATGATCAACCAACTATCGATAATACAAAAGCGCGCGTAACAGGCCCTTTCACGGTTGAGGCTGTTCCCTCTCCGACTGCTCGAAGCTTGGATGAATTGGAAGAAGACATAGCTTCCGATGTTTCGGTGGCACGTTCGGGTGAAACGTTAAGGCAATCCGAATGGAGAGACGAGCTTCTTAATAACGGTGTTCGTGGTAAAGGCGGTCAGTATATTACCTTCAGCCGGGTAGAACCTATGTCAGGAACACGATATATTCAAGCCGTTGCGGAAACAAAGCCCGAAAAAAACAAAGAGCGTAAACGTGTGTTTATTGTATTCGGCCCCGAACACGCTCCTATGGAACAGCGGCAGGTCGCGCTTGCGCTCGATGAGGCGCAGTCACTTAGACCCAAAGCGGATATGATACTTTTTGCCGCGTTTCAGTTCGATCCAGAAGCGGCCAAAGATATCGATGAAATGAACTGGCCCGGCGTGACACTTCTTCGTGTTCAAATGAACGCGGATCTTTTTACTGATGATTTACGTAAAAAGCGCACAACGGATGACAGCTTCTGGCTTTTAGGACAGCCCGATGTTTGCGTTAAAAAGATAGAAAAGGGTGAAGATAAAGGTGAATACCGGGTTGAGGTCAACGGGTTCGATTATTATGACACTAAAAGCGGAAACGTAATTTCGGGAAGCGACAAGAATATAGCTGTGTGGATGCTCGATCCGGATTATGACGGTAGAAGCCTTTTCCCTCGTCAAGTATTCTTCCCTATGGCTTCGGTGAAAGAAGGCTGGAGTAAGTTGGCAAAGAATTTGAAAGCCGAAATCGATCAGGATTTGATTGAAGCATATAGCGGAACGGTATCCTTGCCCTTTTCTCCGGGAGAATATAATCAATGCGCGGTAAAAATAGTAGATGACAGAGGTATAGAAAGTCTCAGGATAATAAAAATATAGGATACTGCCAATGGATGGTGTTAAAAAAATAGACAAGCTGATTATCAATTCCCCTTATGAAGAACCTAAGGAACATTGGTCTTATGAAAGGTCTTCCCGGACTTTTTTCAAAATCCAGGGCAGACGCCCGGCAGGTTATGTTATGGCTACTCCGGGATCAAAAGCGTTCGATGATCCGGGTGTTTTTGTAGAGATTCCTTTAGTTAATGATATCAGAAAAAGAATAAAGTCATGGAGAGAAAACGGTTATCCGGGAGTAACCGGTATTACTAAACGTCTTCTCGAACATTGGTATAATCCGGACGAACGGCAATATCGCAAATTCTTTTTCTGCCAGCTTGAAGCGATAGAAACGTTGATATGGCTTCTTGAGGCGCCTGAATCCGAAAAAGTGGGTATTGAGATACCACCGGATGGAGGTGATTTTAGAAGGATTTGTTCCAAGATGGCTACAGGTTCCGGTAAGACCATAGTTATGTCTATGCTTATCGCGTGGCAAGTGCTTAATAAAGTTACCTATTCGAAGGATACGCGATTCTCAAAAAATGTTCTTGTTATCGCTCCGGGACTTACCGTTAAAAGCAGGTTGCAGGTTTTGCTTCCGGATTCCTCCGGTAATTATTACGATGAGTTTAACATTGTCCCTCCCGGGTTAATGGAGAATCTTCGGCAGGGTAGAATCATCGTTCAGAATTGGCATATTCTAAACTGGGACACGGAAGAAAAACTAAAGAAGAAGAAATCGGTCGATAAACGCGGCGTAAAAAGCGATGAAGCTTATGTCAGGGACGTGCTTGGTGATATGGCAAGCAGTCAGAACATACTTGTTATCAATGATGAAGCTCATCACGCGTGGCGTGTAAATATCGCGGCCGAAGGCAAATATATCCGCCAGCGTGATTTGAAAGACAGCGCCCAGGAAGCGACGATATGGGTTGGAGGATTGGATCGCATAAACAATGCTCGCGGCATTTTGAACTGTTTTGATTTTTCGGCTACTCCCTTTGCTCCGTCTGGGAAAAGAAGCGATGAAGAGGCGCTGTTTGGCTGGATAGTCAGCGATTTCGGTTTGAACGACGCTATAGAGGCAGGACTTGTAAAGACACCGCGCGTCGTAATTCGTGATGACGGGCGAATTAACGCGAAAGATTACAAATCAAGGCTTTATCATATTTACATGGACGAAGAAGTCAAAGACGATATTAACCGGAAAGCCGAACCTTCCGATCCGCTACCCGATCTGATGCGTAATGCCTACTATTTGCTGGGACGAGACTGGCTTGCTACCAAAGAAAAATGGGACGAAGCGGGTAAAGAAGTTCCGCCGGTAATGATAACCGTGGCTAACCGGACGGAAACAGCCGCGCGTATTAAATTCGCGTTCGATCATAAGGAAATAATGATTCCGGAGCTTTGTAATCCGGATAAAACTTTGCAGATAGATTCGAAAGTTCTTGATGAAGCCGAATCACAGGACGAGGAATTGGAAATTACTACAGAAGACGATGATCAGAACGGCCCTGTCAAAAAACTAAATAAACAACAGCAGGCTGAACTTTTAAGGCGCATGGTCGATACAGTCGGTCAAAAGGATCAGCCCGGTGAACATATACAGAAGGTTATATCCGTAGGCATGTTATCGGAAGGCTGGGATGCCAAAACTGTTACCCATATTATGGGTATTCGGGCATTCTCCAGCCAGTTATTATGTGAACAGGTTGTTGGAAGAGGTTTAAGGCGTACTTCTTACGATGTGGGGCCTGATGGTTTATTCGAAGCAGAATATGTCAATATATTCGGT
>CAZBZJ010000083.1:0-5842 GCA_964496355.1 uncultured Planctomycetia bacterium
TGTAACCTCAACTGCACCTTCTGCCATCAAACCCGCAGAAGAGAATTAAAAAAACAAGAGCTGTCTTTTAGCCAGATAGAAAATTTTATACTTAATTTGAAAAAAATGGAAATAAAAAATATCGAAATGATCGGCGGCGAAATATTTATCCGGCCGGATATGTTCGAAATCCTGGACCGGATCGAAAAAAATAAATTAAGGGTCAAATTAGGCACTAACGCTATGCTTTTAGCGCCCGAAAAGATAGAACGCCTAAAGAATTATTCCTGTATTGAAAGTATAGCCGTATCAATAGACGGGCCTGCCTCAATACATAACCGGTTACGAAACCATCCCCAAGCCTTTGAAAAGGCAGTAACTGCTTTAGAACAATTAACCAATGCTAATTTTATGACTGTAATATATGCGGTATTATTGCCGGATAACCTGGGGAATACCGAATACCTGATAAAATTGGCAAAAAACTTGAATGTAGACCGAATAACCTTTATGCCGGAAATGTTTTATTCACAACAGGATATAGATATAAGCAGAAAAATCCTTAAGATGAACCCCGATGAACAATTTTTCGTTGAAGAGAAAAGCATTGATGGCCTTAATACATATGTAAACAAAACTATACAATCACTAAATAGAATAAAAGATACAAGGAAAAAAGAAGGCGTATTCTCTCCGGTCTTTCCCAGAGCAGCCGCCAGATACCCGGAAGATTTTCTCAAGACAAACCTGCACAATAAAAAAATGATGATATGCAAACATTTCTTCTCTCTTACCGTAATAGAAAACGGTGATGTCCTTGTCTGTCCTTTTATCCATAAAAAAACCGGCAATATATTGCAGGATGATATATTAGAAATATGGAATAATAGCACTATGCGGAAACTTCGCAAAGACATACTTGCAAATAACCTGTTGCCTATCTGCCAAAGATGTTGCGCGGCAGACTATATTTGAAGGTTATTATTTTAAAAAACTCTAAACTCTAAATCCTAAGTACTAAATAAATCCAAAATGATATAACATAAAACAAATTTCTTATATCCCTAACTCCTTTATTTTTGAGTTTAGGGTTTTGGATTTAGGGTTTAAGTAAAATGGTTCCTTAATTCTAAAGATATAAATGCGCAAAGTAGAAAACAGATTACAGCGATGAATGTAAATAAAATACAAAAAAAGAGAATATTGGTTATTTCTTTGTCGGGTATCGGGAATACTCTGCTGGCTATGCCGTTTTTAAAAGCTCTTCGGCAGATAAAGCCTGATGCGGAAATATTTTTTCTGGGATACAATAAGGCAATAACCCAAATAGCCGAAGATGCCGGATTAATAGATAATATGCTGATTTTCAGACAGCCGTTATTTAAAAAACTGGCATTGATCCGGCGCCTAAGAAAATCGGGGTTTGATTATTCTTTTACACTCTTTCCGTCAAATAAATGGCAGTTCAATATTTTTGCCTTTATTGCAGGAGCAAAGAACAGGGTTACACATGCATATGACTGCCGCCGGCTCCGCACTTTAAGTTTTTTACAAAATATAAAAATACCGGCAAACCCCGGACTGCATGATACAGAACAAAATCTAAAACTCCTCAAGGCCGTTAACGCCGAAAAAAAAGATATCTCTAAAACCCCTTATCTGGTTCTAAAGCCTTATCACAGCAAATTTGCAGACGACTTTATCAAGAAGTATAATCTGAAAGATAAATTCTTAATCGGTGTCCATCCCGGAGCAGGCGGCAGTTTGACAAAAAAATGGCAGGGTTTATATAAACGCTGGCCGCAGGATTATTATATTAAGTTAATCGGCCGCCTCATAAAGCTTAAAAATGCATATATATTAATTTTCGGAGGCCCGGAGGAAGAAAAATTAAAAAAAAGCATAAAGCGGAAAGCCTCTTATAAAAATAATATAATAGCCGTATCCTCCGAATCCATCAAACAAACCGCCGCTCTGATTCAAAAGTGCAATTTTTTTATCTCCAACGATACCGGCCTGATGCATCTTAGCTGTGCGGTAAATGTACCGGCCTTAGGAATTTTCGGGCCGACCAATCCTGAAAGAACCGCTCCCCGCGGTGAAAACAGCCGTATTATTGAGCCCCGGCTTGATTGTGCGCCCTGCCTTAAATACCCCTTCGAAACCAGCGATAGCAGAATAAAATGCGGACATTCTATGAAATGTATGCGGAGTATTACCGTAGAGGCGGTAATCTTGCGATTAAAGGATTCCGGCTGGATATAGTTATCTGTTTTTTAGAAAAACTTTAGCAAATAACCCTCTCAGTGTACCCAGGTAAAAAAGAATTGAATATTTCCATAACCGGGGTAAGACTATCTTTAAATCCGAAAACCGTTCACAAAGAAATCCGGATACTGCTAAATAAACTGCGATTAAACAGCTTAAAACGTATAAAATATTCCCCGAGTTCAAAACACAATAATATATAACTGCTGCTATAAAAACAGGAGCTAAAATAAATAATACCTTGAATTTTAAGTACCGCTGTATATAAAAATCAAAGAAAGTAATCCCTCTACGCGCCACCATCCTTGCCAGCTCCCTGGGATTTGACCTGCAGATATAAGAAAAAGATATCCTGCGGTGCTTGGCAATAGTAATACCCTTGTCAAAAACAATATAGGCAAACAGTTTAGTGTCATCGTTGGTATAACGGCTGTATTTTTTGGGGGTAGCTTCTAAAAAAAGTCGCTTGTCTATAAACAGGCAGGTAGTGCCTTTGGGTATTTTATTGAAATTATCCCTGGTTATATGTACTTCTTCTTTATCTGCATCTTTTTCAGAAGGAAAATTAGGATAATAGTATCTTCTTCTTAAAAGATAAAAGAACCTTTGTTCCGGATGGGTAATCTCTTTTTCAAACCAGGGGTTTCTGCCGGCCATAAGAGGCGTACGGCGTATCTGCCAGAAATTATATAACAAATCGCTGCTGGCAACCGCCCTTACATCTATAAGCAATAAAATATCGTATTTAGCTGCCTCTGCTCCTATTTTGCGTGCCTCTATCTTACCTCTATTGCCGCCTAACTGTATAAGCTGTACCGGATATTCTTTAACTATCCGGGCAGTATCATCGGTAGAGCCGTCATCTACTACGATAATCTCGTAATCCAACCTAAACTCAGCTGAACTTTGGCCCAATAAAGAATCCAGGTTCTTTCGCACAAACCGGGCTTCATTAAAAGCCGGTATAACTACAGATATCTTTTTTTTATTGAGAGTGTCCATTATAAAAACCGCAGCTTTCCGGCTGCACAGATACACATCTTCAACATATGCCAGGCATGAGAAAACCGGCGCGTCATCTTAGTCTGGCCGTAAGTACGCATACAATAATGCACGGGGCAGTCAACTATCCTTAATCCTAACCTGGCTGCTCCAAACATCAAATCGTAATCACCCCATTTATCTCTAAGGCCCCAGGTGCCGATAAATGGCTTTATCTTATCAAAATCTTTCCTCCATAAAACCTTAGTACCGCAAAGAGTATCTTTAACCCGCTGGCCCAACAAATATGAAAAAACCACGCTGAACATCTTATTGCCGTAGATATTAAGAAATCTCATTGCCTCTTTCTGCTGAGGATATACCAACCGGGAACCGTTTATAAATTCACCTTTACCTTCAACTAAGGCTTTATAAAAAAAGGGGAGTTCTTCCGGCATAACCGAGAGGTCGCCGTCTAATATCATTAAAATATCACCGGAAGCTGCCCTAAACCCCGCCCATACAGCTTCGGCTTTTGCTATTCCCGGGCCTTCTAAACACTTAATATCATAATCAGGATAATTTCTGATAACTCTCCTGACTTCATCACCGGTACCGTCGGTAGATTTATCATCAACGAATATTATCTCAGTATGGCTGCCCATAGCAGGCATACGTTTTACAGCTTCTTCTATATTGCCTTTTTCGTTCCGGCAAGGAAGGACTACTGATACAGAAAAACCCTCTTTTCTTCCTGTTACAGGTTTAGGCCTGGCAACTACGGTTTGAATGAAATCAAAATATTCCAGTACCGGCAAATGGCCTAAGAACTTATTGAATAAAGTAGATATAAGAGGTATGTAAACCGGCAATAATAATGATTTATACATACGCACACTTTCAAAATTAGACAGGTATAAGAGATTATTTATATCTGCTGTAGAAAGCCAATTCTGCGGAAGCTGGGATGACTTTAACCTTAGGAATTGAACTGTCCTCATTACCGGCTCCCAGAGATAATTATAGTTTATTATTATAACCCTGGTTTGCGGTGTAGATACTTTCTGTAATTCGTTGAATAATCTCTCCACATCTACAATGTCGCCTGCTGCATTTATAAGAAGTATATAATCGAATTTTTCATCCAGGTCAATCTTTTCAGGAACCCAAACCCTGAAATCATATTTGGGATATTTCTCTTTTGCCAAAGAGGCCAAATTCTCGCTAATGTCAAGGCCGACACCATAACAAGGGTTTACTGCTGCGAGAAGGCCGCCGGTATCACTCCTTATCTGAAGTACCCGTCTATTAGGCTCTACTAAAAACTGCAGTATTTTTTTTATATGATTGTAATAATACCGGTGCCTATCTACCTGTTTTTGGCGGTGAGGAGCCGAATAATTATATTTCTCTTTTATCCGCTGCCGCAAACTATCAAGATATATTTGCCTTGCCGGTTCTCTTCTGGCACTCTCTACATTCATGAATTACCGCAAATAGATTACTCGTTTTCTGATTGCTGTTCTTTATAGACAGAAATCAACTTCTGGGTAGTCTCTTCAATAAAATATTTATATATAGCGCATTTTTGGTTAGCACTAAGCCGCCTTAAGTAATGGATAACTCCGGCTAAATCATTATCCACCAGATGAAATTCAGCTAAATTCCTCATTATTCTGCATTTAACATTATCTTCCTGTTTTATGTTTTGGAGGATTTTTTCAAAAAGATAGATGACCTCTTTTAATAAATCTTTGTTCCTGACCTCATATTTTACCGCAACCATATTGCCGGCTGAAACTATTTTGAATTGAAGGGAGCTAAAACTTTCTTTAATAAGAGGATAATCGTAGCGGGAAGGATAAAATACGAAAAATATATTCTGTTGAGGAACATCTACGTTATCTATTTTTTTCAAAGCATAAGCTGTAATGCTGGGGTATGCGGTACTTAACATATTCACATATTCAGGCCGGTCCGAAAAATATACGTTCTGGCAAAAAAAGTCAGGCTTAAAACGATCCGCACTGCCTTGCATTAAATTCTCGATTATCATCACATCTCCGGGACTAACCTCATCTTTTATCTCGGCATAAAATTGCCGCCACGACCTGTCATGGGATGCTATCTGCCTTGACGCCTCTACTCCATAGCCAAGGCTCGAATAGACAATAAACAAAATCATAATTGCTGTTGCAGTATATAAGGCACCCCTTATCTTAATCGATTTAATCATCTCGCTTAAAATCGTCAAATAACAGCTAAACCCCATAATAACCACGGTGACCAATATGGGAATAAAACTTATCGCATACCGGTGCTCCCAGGGATGCTTTATTATCATATAAGATATAAATCCGTGCAGTAAAGGGAAAGTAAATAATACGCCTAAAATAACCAGATATATCTTTAATAACTTTTTATCTTCTAATATTTTTTTCCGCAATATCAGTATTGATAATGCCATCATACCTAACGATATACCTATTAAAGGCTGGTTGCCTTTTAATAAATCGAAGTAGGGAGTAAAATTATTTATGTTCAAAAAATCTGGTAAATCACCTATTGCCGAATCAACCGGGTTCAAAGTAGCAGTATATCTATTGTGGATAAC
>CAZBZJ010000084.1:0-5821 GCA_964496355.1 uncultured Planctomycetia bacterium
GCGGGGATTTGATGGAAACTGTTTCCCCGTCGAGCATAACCGTGCCTTCATCCTCCCATAGAAGGAAAAAGTGGGTTTGCTTTAAGCACATCAGCTATTTTCTTTCCTTTAGATACATTAGTCCGAATATCTCCCATATCCATCGATAATTGCCGGCTTCCCGAAGTGTTCCCGGCAATACTTAAAGAATTGAGTATAGGCACACCGCTTTTAAGTAATATAGCTAAAGTTTTAGTAAACCTGGCTAATACCATCTTACGATAAAGGCTGCCAATAACAGGCAGCTTCCTTTGCAGAGCTTCCATAAGTTCAGCCCCGCGCCGGCTTTTTATAAAAAACTTTAATCCGATAAAAAATAATATTATGCCTCCTATAATATACCAGATATTTGATTTGATAAACTCGCTTACGCCAAAAAGCATAAGTGTAGGGCCCGGCAAATCGCCGCCTAACCCTTCGAACATCTCCTGAAATTTCGGCACGACGAAAGTCATAAGGATAGTCAAAATAATAAAAGTTATAATAATTATTCCTATCGGATACATCATAGCCGATTTAATCTTCCTGACAAGTTCCTCATAGCTTTCCAGATAGACTGCTATCCTGTCTAACATTACATCCAGGTTACCGCTGACTTCGCCCACTTTGACCATATTGATAAATAACGTTGAAAAAACATTAGGGTAATTCGAAAGCGAATCAGCTAAACTGTTACCCGACTGTATGCTTCTTCTCATAGACCGGATAATACTTTTAAAACTGCTTTTTTCAACCTGATCGGCAAGTATATCGAGGCTCCTAACTAATGTAATCCCGGAAGCTATCAAAGATGCGAACTGCCGGGCAAATACTGCTATATCGCCGCTCTTTATCTTTCCTGAACCCTGCTGTTTAGCAGCTTCGGATATATCTATAACGGTTATATTTTTAGACCGCAACTGGTTCAACACTTCTTCCTTTGAAGCGGCTTCAATGATATCTTTAATCTTTTTGCCCTCAGGGCTCTTTCCTGTATAACTAAATAGCGCCATCCGGTTAACTCCTTTTATATAGAACTATTATACGCTAAATTTTCTGATTTAAAACTCAATAGTTACTCTTAGCACTTCATCAAACGTCGTATCTCCATTATAACATTTATCCATCGCATCCTGCCGCAGTGTTTTCATTCCCCGGTATTCTTGAGCATATTTCCTTATATCATCTGTCGAAGCTTTCTGCATAACCATATCTCTTAATTTACCATCAAATGATAAAGCTTCGACAACAGCCATCCTGCCCCTGAATCCGGCTTGATTACATTCCTGACATCCTTTACCCCGGTAAAGAGTAACGTCTTTTCTCCGGAATTCCTCAGGTATATCCTTTACCGAACTTAAATCTTCCTGATAGCTCTCTTTGCATTTAGGGCATATCTTCCTTACCAGCCTTTGCGCAGCTACCAGATTTAACGATGAGGAGATTAAAAAAGGTTCGATATCCATATTTAACAACCGGGTAATAGCTGAAGGAGCATCATTGGTGTGTAAAGTAGAAAACACAATATGTCCTGTAAGTGCAGATTTCATAGCTATATCAGCTGTCTCAAAATCCCGCATTTCGCCTACCATAATACTATCCGGCGATTGCCGTAAAGTAGCTTTTAAAATATTAGCGAAAACCAGGCCTATATCGTGCCGCACTGGAACCTGGGTAATACCGCGCAGATTATATTCGACAGGGTCTTCAATGGTTATAATATTCCTCTCGGTTGTGTTAAGGCCGCTTAGAAGGCTATATAAAGTAGTGGTCTTACCTGAACCCGTAGGCCCGGTCAAAAGAATCATTCCAAAAGGTTTAACCCGCGCCTCTTCAAATTTCTCTAACGCATATGCAGAAAAGCCTAAACTCCTTATATCCAGATTCAGTTTCGACTTGTCTAACAGCCTTAAAACTACCTTCTCACCGAAATCTACCGGCAAAATCGAAACTCTTACATCTATATCCCTGCCTTCGGCCCTGAAACCAAACCTGCCGTCTTGAGGGACTTTTCGCTGAGTAATATCAAGATTCGACATAAGCTTTAGCCGTGCAGTAACGGCTTCTTGGCTTTTTTTCTCGATTTTTTTTGTTTCCTGTAAGACACCGTCTATCCTATACCTTATCCTCACATTTTTTTCAAACGGTTCTATATGGATATCGCTTGCTCTTGCTTTTACCGCATCGACCAAAATACTATTAACCGCCCTTACAACCACGCCCTGTTTGGACAATTTCTCTATCTGGTCAAGGTCGAACTTTTTTTCTTTTAATGATATAGACTCGCCTTTTGACTCTTCGCCGCCCGAACCTGCTGCAGCTTTCTCAGCTTCTTTCTTACGCGCTTCTTTTAAAGAATAATATTTATCGATTGCCGAATTGATCTGGGACTGAAGTGCAAAGACCGGCGAAATCTCAAGGTGGGTCATTAACCTTAAATTATCGACTAAAAGCACATTAAGTGGGTCACTTACCGCAACAGTCAAAACCGTACCTAACCGCGATAAAGGAATGACTCCATACGCCCTTGCCATTCTTTCAGAGATAAAATTTAATACATTCTCAGGAATATCATAATTATCCAGGTTTATCGGCGGAAAAACTACTTCCTCGCAAATGGCATAAAAATTTTCCGGTATATCTTCTATTCCGCTAAATGAATCAACTTTATTATTTGTCATATTAACATCTTTTTCCGTAACCCCTGATATTATTGCTTATTCCAGAGTTACTCTATAAACTTCTTCTAAGCAAGTAGTGCCTTCGATTACTTTCTGCAACGCTTTTTGACGCAATGTCTTCATCCCATTCGAGACAGCAGCTTTTTTCAATTGTATTTCCGATGCTTTGTGTATAAGAAGTTCCCGGATATCCGAATCGATTTCAAAAGCTTCGATTATACCCGTCCTGCCGGCAAAGCCGGTATTATTACATAATTTACACCCTTGAGGTTTATAAATTTTCGCATTGTCGCCGGTTGAAATGCCATTCCTTTTTAGTTCCTCAATTATAGGCTGAGAAATATCAGCCTCCTCTTTACACCGGGAACATAATTTTCTTAATAAAGCCTGAGAAGCCGCAACCAGGCATGAAGATGCGACCAAAAAAGGTTCTACACCCATATTAATAAACCTGACTATCGCACCCGTAGAACTGGTAGTATGCAAAGTAGACAAAACTAAGTGGCCGGTAAGCGAAGCTTTAACAGCAATATCAGCGGTATCAAAATCTCTTATTTCGCCAACCATGATTATATCCGGGTCCTGCCTCAATATAGAACGTAAAACAGAAGCAAAGGTAAGCCCGACATTATCCCTGACAGCCACCTGATTTATGCCTTCAAGCTGATATTCAACCGGGTCTTCTACCGTAACTATATTAGACTCTATAGAATTTATATATGTCAATCCGGAATAAAGGGTGGTAGTCTTACCCGAACCTGTCGGCCCGCACACAAGGACCATCCCATAAGGCTTTTTTAGATTTTTTTTGAGTATTTCTATACTTCCGGAATCAAAACCCAGTTTATCCATATCTAAAGAAACACTGCTTTTATCTAAAACCCTTAACACAGCCTTCTCTCCTACCGAATGCGATAAGACAGAAACCCTGAAATCTACCATCCTGCTAGACACATTCATCTTAAATCTTCCGTCCTGAGGAAACCGGTGTTCGGCAATATCCAGACTCGCAAGCACTTTGACACAACTTATAACTTTAGAAGAAACATTTACCGGATATGTAGCAGCCTCTGTCAAGATTCCGTCTATACGAAACCTTATTCGTAGAGTATCTTCCAGAGATTCAATAAACACGTCACTGGCTTTTTTGCTTACCGCCTCAATAAGCGACTGTTTTACTATCTTCATTGCCTGAGAATCTGCTTCCAGAGTCTCTCTGGGTGCTGACTCTTTAACTATTTTGTGCTCCCCTTCTTCTATAAAGAGATTCTCATTATCCTCATTGTTTATAAAATGCTTCTCTTCCATAATCTCCGGTTATATGCTTTATTTGCACATTAAATTAATCACCTTATTCAAATCATCCGCCCCGGCAATAAAAACCCTCGGCTTACATCCGGTTATACGTTTAATATCTTCAATCACTGGTTCATCTAAAGGATTAGCCATAGCGAAAGTGATTATATCTTTAAATTTATCTAAAGGGATTAGCCTGTGTTTTTTGATGAAATCCTCCGGTACCAAATTGAAAACTTGTGTATCTATCTTATACCGGCTTACTTCTATGCTCGGATATACAAACTGTAATGCTACGGCTTCGGTAAGGTCTGCCTGTGTTATGTAACCCAACGCTATAAAGATTTCTCCGATTTTTTTATCGGGAAATTTCGTTTTCTGAACCTCCAGGCCTTCTTGTAACTGTTCGGAAGTAATCTTTTCTAAGCGTACTAAAATCTGCCCTATAGAGCCTAATTTTCTCCGTTTTGTCGCCATCTAACCCTGCCATTAAAACTAACCAATATCACTCAACTGCCCTATGCGTTTTTTCAAATCATTCGCTATATCCAAGGCCGAAATCTCATTAATAAAAGCATCGTCAAACCTTAAATTTAATTTCTCTGCTAATTCAACAGCTTTTTCTCTATGCTCCGCATCATCCTTTATAATTTCCTGTAAGATTTGCTTTAAGCCCTCGCCGGAAACATAAGATAACAACTCACTTAACTCCGGAATTCCTAAGGGGCCTAAAACTTCTGCCACAAACGGCTTTAAATTATCTGCCTTCAGGTATTTTACAAAACCTTCTATTTTCTTGATTTTAAGAAACTTCTCAAAAGGGTCATAAACCTTGGCCAGTTCCGCTAAAAGCTGAGGCGTTATATCCCCTATAAAACAGCTGAAAAAAACAAAAAATGCTTCTGAATCCGCCGAACTGTCAACAATAGGCAGACGCCCTCCAAAATATAGATTAAAAAAGTTAAGAGCAATCTGTTTAATCTTTAACTTTTCTTTATATTCTTTAACCTTATCCCCATCAAGTTCTTCCTCGCATTTATTCAATAATTCCCAAAGCCGGCGGCAGACGTTAACTTTGCCAAAATCTCCTTTTCTCTGTATCTTATCAAGTTCAATCTGTTTGGCCATACTATTAATAAAAGCCAGAGATAACTCAAGGTTTTCTTCACGAATCTCACCTTTCAGCCTTTGGATTAAAACCTCTTCCAAAGCAAAAAGCACCTCTCTCTTATCCTGCAGCGCATAAACCTGCCGGCAACTCTCCCTGTAAACGCCCAGCATTTTCTCTTTTAAAGAAGATTGCGATTCGGTTATTATATTCACGAAATAAACAAACAAACCGCAGAATTCCTCGAATTTCTTGGTTAGGATCATCTCCTTTAAAACAGAGATCAAATCTTCTCTGGGAAGAACTTTTAAATCCGATTCGCTCATCTTCGCTAAATCCCTGCACTTAGCCTCAAGAGAAAGGCGGGGCCATTCTTCCTCACCCCGTAAATACTTCATCTCATGTTCAGATAAACCCCGGCCTGTTTTAGCAAAACTGAACTGTTCTGCATCCTCAAAACCCGCGCTTTTCCTGATTTGCGTTATTTTCCGCGTTAATTTCTGCAAAGATAATAAAGACTGTTTTCCGGAAGTCAGGCTCGTTATCAGCTTATCGAAAGAACCTTTATCCAGAGACTTAATGACATTAGTTACCGCTCCTCCGGTTACATTAGCCTTTTTAATCAGTTCTAACTTAGTCTGATCATCAAACCCCATAAAAACATCCACAAATCTTTTATCTATGCCGGCTTTAGAAAAATCTACGTCTTCTTTTTCGG
>CAZBZJ010000085.1:0-5802 GCA_964496355.1 uncultured Planctomycetia bacterium
CTATATTTACGTTTATCCTTTCTGCCCATTCTATTAAGGTTAGCCCTTCTTTATTTTCAATAAGTTCAAATACTTCGTCTGGCACCTGGTTCTCGTTTAACCGGTATAAATCTATATGATAGATTGGGATAGCGGCCCGGTATTCTTGCAGGATAACAAATGAACTGCTGGTAACTTGGTCCTGTGGCACCCCAAAATTTGCAGCCACGTATTTTATAAAGGCAGTCTTGCCGGCTCCCAGGTTTCCGGTTACAGCTATTATATCTCCGGGTTTAAGTATTCGGGAAATATTTTCTGCGATTTTTTTAGTATCAGATAAAGACCGGGCTTTTAATTCTATCATATGGAAAGGTATCCTTTAATCTCTAATTCCGTAAGTTTATCCTTATTTCGCAAAAAAACTCTTCTTTTTTTACCGGTTTTTATTTGTCCGATGAAATAGCATCCGGTGTTCATGATTTTTTCTTTAAATTTTACCGGCGCAGTAAATAAGAGTTCGTAATCTTCTCCGTCATATAAGGCATTTTTTAGTTTCGCAGTTTTATTTAATGGCACATTATCTTGGTAGATGACCGCATTCTTACCGCTTTGTGATAATATTCTCTGTAAGTCAAGAACCAATCCATCGGATATATCTATCATAGAGTTAATTGGGAATTTCTTTGCCAGATATTTTGCCAGTTTTATTTTAGGGGTAAAATTAATATGTTTTCCGGTTTTCTGCGAACCGCCGAGCCGGCCGGAAACAAAGATAGCGTCATTAGCTTTAGCCCGGTTACGCAGTTTATAATTATTTTTATCCGCAGTACCTATACACCAGGTATCCAGCATAATAGTAGGTGATTTGCTTAGATCTCCGCCTACCAGGCTTATATTGAATTTTCGAAGTAGTTTTTTTATCCCTTTTAATATCTCATCTGTCTTATTGCGGTATTTTTCTGGCATGCATAAAGATACACCCAGGTATCTGGGAGTCCCGGCCATTGCCGCTATATCGCTCAGAGTTCTAGCTGCAGCTTTATACCCTATTTGGCTAAAGCTGACTTGTTCGAGCCGGAAATGGACATTCTCTATGAGCATATCTCCGCAAAACAAAATATATTTATTACCGATTTTAATAACCGCCGCATCATCGCCAGGGCCTACTAAAACGCTTTTGTCCTGCTTGAGTTTCCGAAATTTTTTTACTATATCAAGTTCATCCATTCTTCTATAACTTTAAACCATTTTAGGATTAAGTGACCCATACTCCATAATCCTTATCCCATACCTACCAGTCTCTTTATATTCTTATGATAGGGCGGTCGGATGATGCCTTTTTCAGTGATAATCGCCGTTATTAATTCAGGAGGTGTAACATCAAACGCCGGGTTCCAAACGCCGACATTTTCAGGTGCTATTTGTTTACCGAATATATTCCGGACTTCATCGTCATTGCGTTCTTCAATCGGTATCTCTTTACCGTTGTCTAAAGACAGGTCAAATGTCGAGCTGGGAGCTGCGACATAAAAAGGTATTTTATGGTAATTACAACTTACCGCAAGGTTATAAGTGCCGATTTTGTTAGCTACGTATCCTGACCGGGTAATCCTGTCAGCACCCAGTATGACTTTTGTGATGCCTTTTTGCTTTATTAAAAAAGATACCATATTATCGGTTACAAGCGTGACTTTTACTTTACGGGATAAAAGCTCCCAGCTGGTAAGACGGGCACCTTGAAGCAAAGGCCGGGTTTCAGATGCATAAACTTTGAGCCCGGGATATTTCTTAGCTGTTTCGTAAACAACCGATAATGCCGTGCCGTTTCCGGAAGTTGCCAAGAAGCCTGTGTTACAATGTGTAAGCAGGGTGTCATTCTTATCAATTATTTTAATGCCGTTTTTACCAATGTCTCTACACAATTTTATGTCTTCGGAATGGATAAGTTCGGCTTCTTTTTTAATCAGGCGTTTAATTTCAGTTATTGTCTTAGATCTATTTTTCTGCACTATATCCTCTATCCGGTTCAGTGCCCAAGAAAGGTTTACGGCTGTAGGCCGGCTTTCTTTTAATATACGGCTGTTCCCGAATATTTTTTTTATAAAGTTTCTTTGCGATTCAGCCGAATAGCCTCTGATGGATATATAAAGGCTGTAACCTGCAAAAACCCCGATTAAAGGCGCTCCTCTTACTTTCAGGGTTTTTATGGCATGGTAAGCCTGCCGAAGGGTTTTAATTTCTTTATAGGTAGTTTTTACCGGAAGTTTGGTCTGGTCAAGAATAACTAGTTTTGAGTTTTTAAATGACAAAGAAAAATGTTTCATAGTATGGCCCTTTATTTAATTAACTTTCTAATTATTCGAAATATTAAATTATGTTTTGTAATTACGGCTCCTTCAGGACAGATTTCCCGGCAGCACATACACATTATACATTTTTTAGTATTTATTGTCACCCTTTCGTTTTGCTTCAGATAAATCGCATTTACCGGGCATACCTGCATACATTTTTTGCAATTGATACATAATTCGTTGGCAATAGATAACTTTAATTTTAATATCCGGCTTAGAACTTTAAGTAAAGGAGAGGGTAATTTATTCAGGATAGTCTCCGGCGGCAGTAAAAAATCTTCGACTTTTAAGTCCTCGATGTTAGCCGGAAAAGTTTCTATGGTTTCCGGCTTAAATCCCCGGTTCTCTATAGCTAATTTGAGATAAGGTACTTTTTCTGGAGGCAAGCCAATTAGCCTGCATAAGAGACAATCCAGAGATAAGGCAGAGGGCGATATGAGAATAAGGCCTCTTTTTTTAACCGTTCCCCTTCTGCCCGGCCCCTCGCCTTCCAACGACAATATTCCGTCTAATATATGGATTTGAGGGTTAACTCTGTCATGTATATCTAGGATAGTCTGGGAGAATTGAGCTGGTTTAGGGTATTCTCTATGCAGGCTGCTTTTTTTTAAACCGGCTATAAACCCGAACGTATTTTTAACTGCTAAAGTTAACAGGACCAGGTCGTGCGTTTTTAATTTTGGCATGTTGATTATTTCATCGCATTTATCTGCCCACCAGGATAAAGGGATGTTGTTTTTGTGTAGAGGCGGCTTATCGTTGTAGAGTAAAGTAAATAGATCCGGATATTGGGTTAATTTAAGATATTCGTAGATTTCTTTAACCGATTTATGCGACCCGAATCCTCCCGGATTGTCAGCCACATATACTTGGCATCCTTTTTGTTTTAATATTCTGGCTACCGCTATAATCATATGGGGATGGGTAGTTATGGCATCTTCAGGATCGGCTTTCATTAACAGATTAGGTTTTATCAATACTGTTTTTCCGGGCTTGAAATGGTCCTTTCCGTAAATCTTGTCCAGTCCTTCGGCAACATCTTTTGAAAGCCGGTTGATTTCGTAGTTGAAATTATCTGTGGCTTTTATGAAAACCGGGCTTGATTGGGATGGCGAGTTATTAGATTCCATATAAATTTTTCGCATTGGTTAAGATTGCCTGGTTAATGCGTTCTGGCGAAATATTCTTTAATTCGGCTATCTTTTCAACCACTTCTTTGACATAAGTTGGGTTATTACGTTTGCCGCGTATAGATTGAGGGGCAAGATACGGGGAGTCGGTTTCTGCCAGCAGCAGGTTAAGAGGCGTATTTTTAACTGCTTCAGCCAATAGCGCATTTTTCGGGTAGGTTATATTTGCAGTATATGAAATGTAGTATCCGCGTTTTATGGCTTGTTGCATAAAATCTTTATCCTGGGAAAAACAGTGAAATACGGTTTTTCCTGCCTTGTTTTCTTCTAATATTTCTAATATTGTTTCTTTAAACCCCCGGTTATGAATTACTGCCGGCAGGTTCGCTTCTTTGGCCAGTTTAAGGAATTCGCTAAAGACATATTTTTGCTGGTTTATAGGTATTTTGCTTTTGTAGTCTAGCCCTATTTCTCCTATGGCGATAACCTTTTTATTTTCTTTTATAATACGCCGGTATTCTTCTAATACCTGCGGAGTGAACTTATCTGCAAAGTAAGGATGAAACCCCAGGCAAAAATAGGCGAAACCGCAATCCGATAATAAGGATATGGCTTTACGGGTGTTTTCCTCATTTACGGTTGTTTCTATTACCCTATAATTTCGTGATTTGAGTTGGATTAAGAGACTCTCCCGGTCAGAGTCGAATTGATTGAAGGCTAAATGGCAATGGCAATCTATGTGCATGGCTTCAAAGTACGATCAGACTTTAGACCTTAGACCGTAGACTTTAGACTTTTCACTCTATAGCTATCACGTAGTTGCTATATCGTGTCAGGGCTATGGGCTATGGTCTATGGTCTATGGTCTGCGGTCTAATTTTCTATTCTGGGAAATAATGGTTTTTCTTTCTTGACCTTCTGTCCGGCTTGGAGCTTACCCCATTCGATCTCTTTACGGAAATCGGCTTTTTCTAAGTCTGAATCGATTCCTAACTGCCGGTATACTGTTTTAATTGTTGCCGGCATAAATGCGTACAGATATACACTTATGATACGTATGGTTTCCAGTAAGGAGTAGATAAATTCGGATAATTCCGGCATCTTTTTTTGTTTAAATAATTCCCATGGTTTATGGGTTTCTACCGATTTGTTAGCGGTTTTTAATAACTCCCATACGTTCTCTAAGCTTGAGTATAAATCAATTTCCTCTATTGAGTTTAAAAACTTTTCCGGCAGGTTACACAGGATTTGCCGGTATTCGGGCACGATTGTCTTTTTACTTTCGGGTATGAGTCCGTTAAAATATTTATCGGCCATATTCAGGCTCCGGAATACCAGGTTACCGAAATCATTGGCTAAGTCACTATTAATTCTTTGTACTATGGAGGCATAAGAAAATCTGCCATCGTATCCCAGCCTGATTTCTCTTGCCAGGAAAAACCTGACTGCATCCTGGCCGAATTCATGCACTAAACCTGCAGGATCAACAACATTACCTTTAGATTTTGACATTTTTTCGGCTTTTTCATTTTTTTCGATTAACCACCAACCGTGGGCACATATACATTCTGGTATTTTAAAATCCAGGGATTTCAGCATTATAGGCCAGTATACCGCATGTTGCCGTAGGATGTCTTTGCCGATAAAATGTATATCTGCCGGCCAGAATTCGTTGAATTTCTTATCGTCGGTATAAGCGCCGGGTGCAGAAATATAGTTCAGCAGTGCATCGAACCATACATAAGTAACGAACTCTGCATCAAAGGGTAATTCGATTCCCCATTCCAAACGGGATTTTGGCCGGGAAACGCATAAATCATTGAGTTTTTCTTTTTTTAAGAAGCTCATAACTTCATTTTTTCGGTATTCCGGTTTTATAAAGCCGGGTGTTTCCTCAATATACTGGCTTAGCCAGTTCTGATATTTTGATATTCGGAAAAAATAATTCTTCTCTTTAATAAAATCGACTTTTCTTTGACAATCCGGGCATAATTGGTTTTGGGCTTCTTTTTTATTCCAGAACGATTCACAATGGACACAATAATATCCTTCATATTCTGATTCGTAGATATCGTCTTTATCATAAAGATATTGCAAGGATTTTTGGACGGTTTTAATATGCCGGGGTTCTGTAGTTCTGATAAAATCGTCATAATCGATATTCAGAGTTTGCCATAGCCGGTTGAAATTACTTACCATTTTATCGGTAAATTGTTTTACGGGTATTTTCTCTGAATCTGCGGCTTTTTTTATTTTTTGGCCGTGTTCGTCGGTGCCGGTCAAAAAATATACTTTAGACCCTGTCATTCGGTAAAAGCGGGCAAAAATATCACAGATAACAT
>CAZBZJ010000086.1:0-3098 GCA_964496355.1 uncultured Planctomycetia bacterium
GTGCAAGTACCGTCGAATGCGTTTATAGAAGTTTTAAAGATATAGTTATGAAAGATACAAAAACTGGAAAAAAGAAGCCTGTATGGCGAGAATGGGCAGAATCTATAATAATCGCCTTTGTTCTGGCGCTATTTGTGAGGATATTCTTTTTCGAGTTCTATAAAATCCCTACAACTTCTATGGTGCCGACTCTTCTGCCCGGAGACAGGATTTTAGTTAGTAAATGCATATACGGGCCGAGAATACCTTTTATAGGCCTTCGTATCCCCGGATTCAGAAAACCAAAAAGAGGAGAGGTGATAGTTTTTATAGCTCCTCCTGACAGGGGTAAATCATATGTTAAACGTGTTATCGGGCTGCCCGGAGAAACCGTAGAGATTAAAGACGGCAATGTGTATATTAACGGAGAAGTTATTTCCGATCCGGATATAAGTGAGAATTTCTATTATAATTTCGGCAAGTTTGCTGAAGAGGACAGCAAAATAACGATTCCGGAATCTCATTATTTTGTTTTAGGCGACAATAGCGCTTCTTCTAAAGACAGCCGGTATTGGGGGATTTTACCGTTTGATAAGGTATTAGGCAAGAGTCTCCTTATTTGGTGGCCGCCTAAACGGCTGCAGTTGATAGAATAGCACGTACCGTAGGACGTAGGTAGTAGGATGTAGGAAGTGATACGTCCTACGTCTAACATCCTACATCCTACGGAACCTTGTTAAGGTAGGAACAGACACAAGAAGGAAAGCATAGCATGGGTTTTGCTAATAAAATTTCATTATCACGGATTTTAGTCATACCTTTCTTTATCGCGGCCTTATTTTTCTATTCGGCGGAACAGACACCTCATTTGCGCTGGCTGGTATTATTTATTTTCTGTTTTGCTATGATAACCGATTTTATCGATGGTATTGTAGCCAGGCTTAAAAAAGAGAAAACTGTCTTAGGAAAAATACTCGATCCCTTAGCGGATAAGTTGCTCTTATTAAATGCTTTCATCTGGATATATCATCTTAAAGACGTTCTGCCGTTAAAATATTCGCTGCCTCTGGGTGTAGTTATTATTATAGTTAGCCGTGACGTTATTATCCTGGTCGGATTGTTGATCCTCTATCTATTGAAAGTCGAAATTCCGATCAGCCCAAATATCTGGGGTAAACTTACGACTCTCTTTCAGTTAACCACAATTTTAAGCCTGCTTTTGGATTTACCGGTAACACCGGTTTTATGGAGCCTGGCATGTTTATTCACTATAATTTCTGGTATTCTGTATATCCGGCGGGGAGTAATAGCATTAAATGTTATTGATGGGGCTAAAAATAATTCTGGTATGCGTTCTTAGTTATCTTTTCGGATCGGTTCCGGTAGGATTGATAATTTCGCAGAGAATGCGCAAAATCGATATACGGGATTATGGATCCGGAAATATCGGCGCTACGAATGTTGCCCGTACGATAGGGTTAAAATGGGGCATTATTGTTTTTCTTCTGGATTTCGCAAAAGGGTTCTTAGCGGTATGGCAGGTATTTTACCTGTTTAACCCCGGGTTTAATTGGATCGGTGTTATATCGATACTGGCGGCAATTTTAGCAATTTCCGGGCATAACTGGCCGCTATTTTTGGGATTTAAGGGCGGTAAAGGCGTATCCACGTCTATAGGCGTAATATCTGCACTGGCGGCTAATTTTGCCTTTTTGCGTATACCTGTTATTGCGGTGCTCTCAGTATGGCTTATAGCCTTCGCGCTTACCAGAATAGTTGCCGTAGCTTCTATGTTAGCGGCTCTGAGTTTTTTAATTATATGTTTGGTATTGGAAAGTGTGCCGGCTGAATTTAAAGCCCTGTCTTTTATATTAGCGGTTTTTATCGTGGCGAGGCATAAAAAGAATATCCGGGAATTAAAACAAAAGCTCGCCCCCTAATAAAATAGGCTCCGTATTTTAGACCGAAGTATTTACGGACGGCTTTCAGCGCACAAAGGTCAGAAAGGGTTAAATTGACATTGCTTTTGCTTTTGATATAATAATTTTCTTCCTTTTTACGCGTTTCTATATGTAAACTCCGTTAGAGAACCCTGTTCTCTAACGGTATGCGCTGACGGTGGCATTGAACCACCGTCAGCTGCAGTCGGTAATGACCACCGATTGAAACCGGTGGCTTTCTCTAACGGGGTAAACCGGAATGTATTCTAAGCATTAAAAAAAACTAAAGATTAAATCAGGAAAACACAGGAGGAAAAAAATGAATAAAGAATCAGACGGCAAGAAAAAAGCCTTGAATTTAGCTGTTGCGCAAATCGAAAAGCAGTTTGGAAAAGGGGCGATTATGAAACTCGACGGTTCGGTAAAGATGAACGTTGAAGCTCTTTCCACAGGCATACTTACACTGGATAGAGCTCTGGGGGCCGGAGGCGTACCCAGGGGAAGGATTATTGAACTTTTTGGTAAAGAATCTTCGGGTAAGACAACCTTAGCCCAGAGTATAATCGCGGAAACGCAAAAACACGGCGGAGTAGCGGCTTTTATTGATGCTGAACATGCGTTTGACCCTTCTTATGCAAAGGTAATCGGGATAGATTTAGATAACCTTTTAATATCGCAGCCGGATACCGGCGAACAGGCGCTGGAAATTACCGAGACATTAGTAAGATCGAACGCAGTTGATTTGATAGTTATAGATTCAGTAGCCGCGTTAACTCCGAAGAGCGAAATAGAAGGCGATATGGGTGACTCTCAAATTGGATTACAGGCAAGATTGATGTCGCAGGCTCTTCGAAAACTTACCGGTGCTATCAGTAAATCCAAGACCTGCGTGATTTTCATCAATCAAATCAGGGAAAAAATCGGAGTTATGTTCGGAAACCCTGAGGTTACACCCGGCGGACGGGCTTTAAAGTTTTATTCGTCTGTACGGATAGAATTAAAAAAACCTAAGGCTATAATTCATCAAGGCCAGGCAATCGGCGCATTGGTGAGGGCGAAGATAGTAAAAAATAAAGTTGCGCCGCCTTTTAAAGAAACATCATTCGAAATTACTCACACTGAAGGTATCTCTAAAATCGGTAATTTAATTGATGCAGGATTAGAGCTTAATATAATCGA
>CAZBZJ010000086.1:3108-5745 GCA_964496355.1 uncultured Planctomycetia bacterium
ATACAAAGATAGCAAGATCGGACAAGGCAAAGAAGCCGCTAAAACTAATTTAAAAGAAGACAATAAACTTTTAAATGAGATAAAGAAGGAAATCGAACTCCGGCTGTATCCAAAACCGGCCGCCGAGACAGCAAAATAAAATACGGACACAAAAAGGGAGGAAGAATGAAAGGTAATGTAAGTAAAAGTTTAATAGGTATTCTGGCCTTAGGCATTATTATCGGTATCGGGTTAACGGTAAAAACGGATTTGATGCAGACCGGATGCGCTCAACAGAAAGTCGAGCCGATAGAACCTGTCAGCCGGGAAATATTTAATTTAGAAAAACAGACTATCAAGGTAGCCGAAAAAGTAGGTAAAGCCGTAGTTTCTATCAGCACCGAGGTTACCGAAAAAGTGGGCGGGTATTATTCGGCTCCGTTCGATTCTTTTCGCGATGACTTTTTTTCCCGCTTTTTTGAAGATTTTTTCGGCCGGATGCCGGAAAGAGAATTTAAAAGGCGCGGCTTAGGCAGCGGCGTTATAATACGGGAGAACGGATATATATTGACTAATCAACATGTTGTTGCCGGATCCGATAAAATTAAGGTTAAATTGTCGGATGGCAGAGAATTAGACGCTGAAATCACCGGCGAAGATGTCAGGTCAGACTTAGCGGTAATTAAAGTAGCCGCTAAAAACCTTCCGTCAGTATCTTTAAGTACGGATACCGATTTAAAGATCGGCCAATGGGTTTTGGCAGTAGGCAATCCTTTCGCATTTGCTATCGGAGGCACCGAACCGACGGTAACTATGGGCGTTATTAGTGCTATACACAGAAATTTACCTTCTAGGGGAGGAGACCGGCGTAACTATTCCGGTTTAATCCAAACTGATGCCGCGATCAATCCCGGTAATTCCGGCGGGCCGTTGGTGAACCTAAAAGGGGAAGTAATCGGTATTAATGTAGCTATTATTACTACTACCGGCGGGTATCAAGGATTGGGTTTTGCTATACCGGTAAGCAAAGCGAAAAAAATTATCGGTAAACTGCTTAAGGGCGAAGAGGTCGAATATGGATGGTTAGGTGTAAGTATTCAGGACTTAAACGAAGATTTACAGGAATACTTTGGATTGGCTACTGATAAAGGAGTGATTGTGGTAAGTGTTTTTGAAGATTCACCGGCAGATACAGCCGGTATTCAAGAAGGTGACCTGATCCTTACCCTAAACGGAGAAAGAATCACGCAAGTCCAAGAATTAGTCGATAAAATCGGTAATAAAGAACCGGGGGCCAGCGTTAATTTAGGTATCCGGAGAAAACAGGAAAAAATAAATATTAAGGTACAATTAACTAAACGCCCCGGCCAAATCGGGCCTGCGTTAACGGCTGAAAAAGAAGCAGTTTTCCGGGGCATGCAGGTCGAAAATATTACCGGCCGTATCCAAAAAGATTACCGGCACGCAGAGACCGAAGGAGTTGTGGTTGTATCGGTAGAACCCGGTACGCCGGCAGATGAAGCCGGGATTACACCGTCGGACAGGATTATCAGCATCGAAGGCAAGAAGATTAAAGATACCGGCGAATTTATTGAAGTCACACAAAAAATCAAAGGTAACTGCCTGGTTAGGACAGGCCGGGGATTTTTTGTGATAAAGCCTGAATCTGAATAGTATTCTGTTGTGTGGATACCGAAAAGATAACCAAAGCCAAGAATGTAGCTTACCGGCTTCTGAAATACAGGAGCCGGCCGGAAAACGAGCTGGTTGACCGGCTTAAACAACACGGTTTTTCCGGCAGTGTTATCAATAAGGTTGTAACCGGCTTAAAAAATGCCGGTTTTCTGGATGATGCCGATTTTACCCGCCGGTGGATTCAATACCGGCTTAATAAAGGTTATTGGTTCACCCGGATAAAAAGAGAGTTAAAACTCAAAGGAATACCCGATACTCTAATTGCTAAATGCTTTTCTGAAATAAAAGAAAACAATCAAGCCGGGGCGGTTATTGATAACTTGATTAAAAGGCGGATTCGAAGGTATAAGGGTAGGCCTGTTTTAGAAATCAGGCGTAAACTCTTCGCTTATCTATACCGGCGGGGGTTTCCGGCACTTAAAATATACCAGAAATTAGATCAGATCGACTATGAAAACATCTGAGTTGCGAAAAAAATATCTCGCTTTTTTTGAATCGCGCAATCACAAATTGTTCTCTTCAGATTCGCTTGCTTCGAAAGACTCAACCCTTCTTTTTACATCGGCCGGAATGAACCAGTTTAAAGATTATTTTATGGGCAGGAAAAAGGATGTTAAGCGGGCGGTTTCCTGCCAGAAATGCCTGCGAATGGATGATTTAGAGAATGTAGGTAAAACCAGCTATCATCATACCTTTTTCGAGATGTTAGGCAACTTTTCGTTTGGAAATTATTTTAAAAAGGAAGCTATAGCGTTTGCCTGGGAATTCCTTCTTAAGGAATTACAATTTAATGAAAAAGACCTTTGGGTTTCGGTCTATAAGGATGACAATACTGCATACGATATCTGGAAAAATCATATCGGGATATCTCCGGATAAAATAGTTAAATTGGGCGCCGACGAAAATTTCTGGCCGGCAAATGCTCTGGAAAAAGGGCCAAACGGCCCGTGTGGGCCGTGTTCG
>CAZBZJ010000087.1:0-5724 GCA_964496355.1 uncultured Planctomycetia bacterium
ATGAATTTTCGCCTCCAGAGGGTATCAAACTACCTTACTAAATCTTACACTAAGTAGCAGGGCACCTTTGCAGGATACCCCCAAAGGGTAAAGGTTGAGGTTGGAGGTTGAGAATGGGGTGTCCCCAAATAGGACGTCCCCAAAGGGACAGGCTGTACTTAACGGTTGGTTGATCAGGTTATTTGTCTTTATTGCGTTTTAGGGAGAGTTCTTTGACTGCAGAAATAAAAGTATCGTAGTTTTTTGGTTTACCTAAATACATATCCGCGCCAGCCTCAAGGCTTTTTTTTCGGTACTCTTCAAACCCGGAATAGGAATATACTATCACAGGAATATTCTTTAAAAGAGGTTCATTGCGGATATTTTTTATAAACTCTTTACCGCTGGTTTCTTTCTGCATATATTCCATGATGATAAAATCAGGGTCTTCCATTCTTACCCGGTTCTTTAAAGTTTGGAAATTCTCTACGTTTACAACGCTATATCTTTCCTGCCGGAATTTATCGGTTATCGATTTTACATGAGGATTATCGATAAAATCTACTAAATAAATAAGCTGGCCGGAAGATTTTAAAATTATACGTTCTACTTCGTCTATAAGGTCGTTAATCTCGAAAGGTTTAGGCATAAACCCGTCGACCTGGATATCTTTAAACATCTTCGCTAAATTAGCCCTGGCAGTTAAGACCAATACTGGATATTTAGCCCGTCCATGGGAAGTAGATATCTTATTATAGAATTCCAACCCGCCCATCTTCGGCATATTTATATCGAGAATAATTAAATCGGGTTTAATATCTTTAAGCTTTTCTAATCCTTGCTGGCCGTCTGAAGCAGTAACCACATAATATCCTTTAGATTCAAGCTGAAACTTGAGCATCTCAACTAAATCGGCTTCGTCATCAATCACTAAAATTTGTTTTTTCTCTTCGTCCATACAACCTATCTCTAAACCTATTTTCCGCGTTGCCTTCGTTCTTTGATCGGTAAAAGAAAACAGAATTTACTTCCCTTGCCAAATTCCGATTCCACCCAGATCTTGCCGTTATGCCGCGATATTATTTCTTTACATATAGCCAACCCTAACCCTGTACCGCCGGCCTTACGGGTCTCGGGGCTGCCTAACTGCTGGAATTTTTTAAAAAGTTTGGGAATATCCCCTTTTTTTATACCCGGGCCTGTATCTTCAACGCATACCTGAATATTATTAGATTCTCTGTTATCAATACTGCTGACTGTTATTTTTCCCCCGTCAGTAAATTTTACGGCATTGCTTATAAGATTGTTTAATACCTGATTGATTTTATCGGAATCAAAACTGATTTTAGGTGTTTTTTGATTTAGCTCCTGAATAATATTTACACCTTTTTTCTCTGCTACAGGCGTATAAGTCTCACTAACTTCTCTGATTAATTCATTAATATCGCCTTCGGTTAATTCAATTTTGGACTTGCCCGATTCTATCTTGGTAAGGTCAAGTATATCGTTAATCAACCTATGTAATCTATCAACATTATTCTTAGCTTTGTTTAAAAACCTCTCTTGTGCTTTATTGACTTCGCCGGTACTCTTGCTCATAACAATATCTATGGCCATCTTTATCGAAGACAGAGGCGTCCGTAATTCATGAGATACGGTTGAACTAAAGGACTTCTGAACTTCGTACATATTCCTTAACTTTCCGTTAAGCGAAACCAATTCTTCGTTTTGTCTTTCCAGCTTCCGGGTAAGCTGCCGGTTGCTCTCTTCTAAATCAAACTTTTCTATCGCCTGTTTTATTATTTTCGTTAAATCTTCATCTTCCCAGGGTTTATCCACAAACCGCCAAACTTCGCCTTTATTAATGGCTTCTTCGGCAATCTTTATGTCAGTGTAACCGGTAAAGAGTATCCGGATAATATCAGGTTTTTTTTCTTTTATCTTCCTTAAAAAATCTACGCCGCTGATTTGCTGCATACGCTGGTCGGACAAAACAACCTTTACCCCGCCTTTATCTATAGCGCTCATAGCTTCTTTACTATCTGTAGTAGCAAATACGCCGAACGGCGCTGTTCTAAAAACGCGTTTTAAAGAATTTACTATATGTTGTTCGTCATCGAGTATTACTACGTTTATCCTACTCATAAAATCCCGCTTGCCTGTAACCCTTTAATCTAAAATAAACCTTCCCGAAAAATCGGTTTTTAAATCCGCGATACCGGGATATTTGCTTCTAAGCTCTCTAAGAAATATATCCCGTTTTTTGATTTCGTTGAGCAAAAACCGGTTCTTTAATATCAACTCGCGGTGTTCCAAAGCCCGTTTTATTGTCACCTGCAAGGTTTCATCATCCCAGGGTTTAAGGACAAACCTGTATAGAGTTGCCCGGTTAATAGCCTCAACCGCGGTCTTCAAATCTGCCTGGCCTGTAAGCAAAATATTGATCATTTCAGGATACCGGCAGCTAATCTTTTCCAAAAGCTCTATACCGTCAATGCCCGGCAACTTATAATCGCATATAACCAGGTTGATGTTTTGAGCTTCTATAACCGGCAGAGCCTTTTCAGCACTATCGGCTGTAAAAATATCGTAATTTTCCTGCCGAAGAGCTCTTTTTAATGCGTTAAGTACATTCTCTTCATCGTCGATAATCAATATCTTACTTTTTTCCATATTTCTGCCCCTTATTCAAATTCACTAAACAGGTTATAATATTTGTTAATAACGTCTCTTCTTCCGATAATACCTACAATATCTGAGCCTCTTACAACCGGCAAGGTATGTATATTCTTCTTGTACATAATACCGATAATCTCAAAAAGGTCGGTTTGCTCAGATATAGTATGTACATCTTTGCTCATAACGCTTTCAACAGTATATTTTTCAGGCTGCCCGCGCCCTTCTTTGGCCTTTTTAGTTATCTGTTCACCCATTATCCTAAACAGGTCGGTAGCGGTGATTATGCCTATCAATTTGCCGTCTTTCGATACTACCGGCATACCGCTTACCCTGAACCGCCTCATAAGGTGGGAGGCTCTAAAAAGAGACAATCCTTCTTTTATAGTAATGGCAAATTTTGACATAATCTGCCCGGCTTTTACCTGAGTTAACTTCTGGCTATATCTTTCGGTTAATTCACTCTTAACTAACTTTCTTAATTCCTGATTATCCCAGGGTTTAACAATAAACTTATGAATAGCCGTCCGGTTGATAGCATCGATAGCCATATCTAAATCGGCTTTACCGGTAAGAAGGATATTTATTATCCGCGGATATTTTTCCGAGACTTTATGCAAAAAATCTATGCCGTTCATACCGCCAAGTTTATAATCGCAGATTATCATATCTACTTTTTCCCGTTCGACGATAGGCATAGCTTCTTCGGCATTATTAGCTGTTACTATACCGTATTCCGCATCCCTTAACACACGATTTAAGGAATTAACTATACTCTGCTCGTCATCGATTAAAAGAATCTTATACCCATCCATATTGCTTACTCCCTTACGAATTATCTTTTTCGCTGCCTCCTGCCGGAAACGAAACAATAAAAGTAGTGCCTTTACCCGCCTGGCTCTTAAAATCTATATCACCGCCGTTATTATGTATAAGGTCTGCGCTTATGCTTAACCCCAGACCTGTTCCTTTACCTGCCTCTTTAGTGGTAAAAAACGGCTCAAATATTTTATCTTTCATCTCTTCCGATATGCCGCGCCCTGTATCCGAAACCTCTACACTGACTTTACTGTCTTTAGAATAAGTCTTAACCTTAATCACTCCCTTATCTTCTATTGCCTGTACAGCATTGACCAGAAGGTTAACAAAAACCTGGCCTATCTGCTGAGGGTTACACTCTATTTTAGGGATATCCCCGTATTCTTTCTTTAATTCAGCTTTATACTTAATTTCGTTCCAGACAATATTAATTATTCCTTCTATGATATCATTTAAATCTTCCGGGCTTTTCGATTCTTCGCCCCGCCGCGAAAATGTCTTTAGATTTAAAATGATTTTTCTTACCCTTTCGACCCCCTCTTCCGACTCTCTCAATAAGTCATCTATATCGGTAAATATATATTTAATGTCCATCTTTTCTTCCAATCCGCTAATCTGAGATTTCATCCGTTCGGCTTTACTAATTTGCCCGGCGGATACCGCCTCTTTAAGGTTTTCATAGGCGCGCAGCAATTCAGTAATATTATCAATATACTTTCCTAAAGTTGATAAATTACTTTTAATAAACCCTACCGGATTATTTATTTCGTGGGCAATACCCGCGGCAAGCTGGCCTATAGAAGCCAACTTTTCCGACTGAATAAGCTTTTTCTGTGTAGTTTTCATTTCCTTATGCGCCTTATTTAAATCGTAAAGCATATTTTTAAGTGCGGTTTCATTTTTCATTAAACGCGCATTGAGTTCACCAAGTTCCTTTGTCTTATTTTTTAAAGCCTCCCGGACTTGATTGATCCCGCTTATATCTTTAACCATACATACAATACTATTTATCTTGCCACTTTCATCTTTCATGACAGCCCCGCTTAAAAGAACCGGGATTTTCATTCCGCTTTTTGCGCGAAGTAAAACTTCATAATTATTTACCAAACCCTGCTTGACAATCTTTTCTAATTTTGTGTCCTTAAGGGGCATTTCTTCTTCTTCTTCTTCTTCTTCTTCTTCTTCTTCTTCTATAAATAGATGTCTTATATCTTTATCCAGAAGTTCACGCTCGTGATAACCCAACATGCCGCATCCAGACTGTTTACACGCTTGTCCGCCGACCTTTTCAATCTTTCCGTCCGGAGTAATAACAAACAAAATATCGGGAATAGTCTTAACAATGTTATCTACGTAATCTTTCGAAACAGTGGTTTTCTTAATCTTTTCTATCATTTGGTTGAAAGAACGAGCGAGTTCTTCTATTTCATCGCCTGTTTTTACTCTTGCTGTGTATTCCATATCGCCTTCGGCAATCTTTTTCGTAGCCTTATGTAACTCCTGTATTGGTTCGGTAATCTTACCTCCGAAAATCATCCCTAAAAAAATCGCCGCAACTATTAATATACCACCGATAACCGCCAACAGTAAACCGAGTCTATTTTTTATTGGTGCAAATACCTCTTTAGCTTCCTGATCTATAACAATTCTCCAGACGACCCCTTCTTCTAATAAAGGCGTATACTCGACAACTGCAAATGCTGCAAACATATCTTCTTTGTGGCCATGCGGATTGGATAAAATACTCCATTTATCCGGGCTATTCAATAAGGCTCTAAATTCTTTTTCCGCGCATAATTTCTCTTCCAGAGGTTTCTTTTCATAATGAAAGACAATAAAACCCTTATTATCCACTAAGACAGCGTGGCCTGTCCTACCCAGACTAAAATCCCCAAGAGGCTTAAATAAAATCTCAGCATTCAATACCGCCTTCAATACACCTATAACCTCACCTTCTGTATCCTTTATAGGTGTAGCCGCAACCAATGCCATATTTCCGGAAGACCTGTCATATTCAATATCGCTAACATATACAGCACCTTTGCCCCCGTTATAAGATTTCTTCCACCATTCTTCATCCGCCTGATAAAAATCGCTGGTTTTACCTGAAGCAGCAACAAGCCCGCCGAATCTATCCGTTGTGAATATCTCGGCTATTATCCTATCAGTCAACGTGTATTCCTTCAACCTGTCGGCGCTCTCACCATGCAAAAACTCTGTAACTAAAGGGCCGTCCGCTTCTGATTCTAT
>CAZBZJ010000088.1:0-5529 GCA_964496355.1 uncultured Planctomycetia bacterium
GGGGTTGCCTAAGAAAAGTATAGGTTTTAACCGTAAGTTCGGGTTCCTTTTAGATTTCAGAGCCAACGCAGGTTTTGCTTTGAAACTAAGCCCGCTGGAATCGCAGAAAAAACTACTGAACGTTTTAGCCATACCGGATATAGAAATGCCGCAAATCGATCCCGGTGATTCGGCCCGGGGCTATATCGATAAATTATTGCCGGAATCGGGTGTTGGCGCGGCTGATAGGATTATCGGGATTAATATGGGAACCTCAAGCAGATGGAAGACAAAGAATCTAAACTTTAACAGGCTGCGGGATTTATTAAGCTGGTGTATTAAAAAAGAGAATATAAAAGTAGCCCTGACAGGCACTATAGATAAGTACGAACAGGCTAAAAACCTCACAGGCATTAATAAATCTAATATAATTAATTTATGCGGTAAAACCGATATAAAACAACTGGCGGCTTTAATTGAGAAGATGAATATTTTCATTACTCCGGATTCGGCTCCTTTACATATGGCCGTAAGCCTGAATAGGCCGGTGATAGGCATATTCGGCCCGACTGATCCGGTAAGACACGCGGTTTTAAGAGCGAATACTTTTATAGTACGCAAGAATCTGGATTGTTTGTCTTGCTATAAGAAAGAATGCGGCAGTATGCAATGTATGGATATAGGATTAGATGAATTCCGGATAATAATAGACAGGGTCTTAGAATGAATATATTGATATTGACTACTCATCTGAATGTTGGGGGTATACCCAGATATGTAATCAGCCTGGCAAAAAACCTGGCACGGAATGCGAATAAAGTATATCTAGGCTCAAACGGAGGTGAATGGCAGGACAAATTGAACAGCAATGCCGGTATAGAACATATATACCTGCCTATAAATACTAAATCAATCCTCTCGCCGCGAATAATCAAATCATTCAATATCTTAAAAAGCCTGGTAGAGTCCAGAAATATCGATATTATCCACGCTAATACCAGGGTTACCCAGTTTTTAGGATTTTTATTATATAAAAGGTTTAAAGTCCCTTATGTTTCGGCGTTCCATGGGTGTTACCGGCCGCATTTTTTCAGAAAAATAATCAAAGGGCAGGGAGTAAGGAGTATCGCTGTAAGCGGATTCGTGAAAAAATATTTAAGAGAAAAGTTCAATATTCCGGAATCCAGTATAGACGTTGTCCATAATGGTATCGATATAGAGGAGTTTAGCCGGATTGATGCTTCAAAAGAAAAAGGAAAAGAAAACTTAATGTCCTTAAAAAAATCGTATCCTCTTATCGGCATGATCTGCAGGCTAACACCGGAAAAGAATGTCGATATGCTTATACGGGCTATGCCGGCGGTTTTAAAAAAATATCCTGAATCTAAACTGGTTATCGCAGGGCGGGGCCGGCAGGAAGATTATTTACTAGAATTAAGTGAGCAGTTGGGATTAAAAGATAGTGTTATTTTTTTACGTAACCGGGAACCGGCAGAGATATTAAACCATTTGGATATTTTTATATCTTTGACTACAGGTGAACCTTTCGGCCTATCCGTCTTAGAAGCCCAGGCGAATAAAGTGCCGGTGATAGCCGATTCTTCGGGGGCTATGCCTGAGATAGTAGAAGATAACGTTACCGGTTTGATCTTGTCTGAAAAATCCGAAGAACGGATACTGGATAAAATAGGTTTTTTATTAGAGGATGGGCAGAGGAGAAAGGATATAGCTGAAAAAGCTTTTCAGAAGTTATCCAACGAGTTTAGTTTAGAACGTATGGGAGAGTCTACATACCGGGTTTACGAAAAAACATTAGCAGAAATAAAGCCGGGCAGTAGAAGTAAAAAGAGCCTTAAAAGAATACTGGTGATAATGCCTAACTGGATAGGTGACGGATTGATGGCTTCTTCTATACTCAGGGTGTTCAAAGAGAATATTGAGAACCTGTATTTGGGAGTAATCGCTCACCAAAGGACGATAGATATCTATAAGAACAATCCTTTTGTTGATTTACTCGTTGGGTTTGACGGCAGAGCCGGGTTACCTGAACGGTTCAGGCTGGTAAAAAAAATATCCGCATATAAGTTCGATAAGGCTTTTATCTTTAAACCGTCTTTTACTCAGTCTATAATCTGCAGGCTTTCCGGGATAAGGCAGGTTACCGGCCCTGCATCAAAGAAGTTTAATTTCATAACTAAAAAAATAAAGATACCGTCAGGGTTACATAAGATGGACAATTATTTAAGGCTGGCAGAAGAAGGCTTCATGATATCCGAACGAATATCTGAATTCTACCTTACTCCGCAGGAACAGGCAGGCGCATGCAAGTTTTTTAACGGTATTCCTGATAACAGGCCTAAAGTTATCCTTCATCCTAAAGCTAACTGGCCGCCTAAGATGTGGCCGGCAGAAGCTTATGCAGAGTTAGCCGACAGGTTTATAGAGGCGAATTCGGCCTCTATAATTTTTACAGGTTCGCAGGAAGACAGGCCTTTGGTTTCTAAAATTGAGAGCCTGATGAGGAATAGTCCTTACAACCTGTCCGGGCAGACCAGCCTTAGAGAGTTAGCCGGAATAATCAAAAAAGCAGGCCTTTTCGTTTCCGGAGATACCGGGATAATGCATATGGCAGCAAGTTTGAATACGCCGGTTTTAGCTTTATTCGGGCCTACGTCGCCTTCTGAAAGCCGGCCCAGAGGAAAGGGGATTATAAAGATAATCTTTAAGAATGAGGAATGCGAAGTCCCGTGTTATAAGCAGGATTGTGCTGATAACACCTGCATGAAGAAGATATCTGTAAATGAAGCCTTTGATTCTGTAAAACAAATCCTAACCCGGTAAAAAATGAGCGAACCGGAAAGAATCTTAATAGTAAGGACAGACAGGATAGGTGATGTAGTATTATCTACGCCGGTTATTGAAAATATCCGGTCGGCTCATCCTAAAAGTTATATAGCTTTTCTATGCAGGCCTTATACTAAAGATTTATTAATAAACAACCCTTATTTAGATGAGGTTATTGTATATGACAAATATGGTAACCATAAGAGTGTATGGCAGAGTATAAAATTTTCGTTTAGTTTAAGAAAGAAAAGATTCGATTGGGCGGTTATATTACATCCGACTAACAGGGTGCATTTGATGACTTTCTTTGCGGGTATTCCTTTAAGGGCAGGCTGGGATAAAAAAAAGGGATTTTTACTTACAGAGAGAGCTCCGCATACCAAACAGGAAGGCAAAAAACATGAGTTGGATTATACTCTGGATATTCCGGTAAGGTTAGGTGTGCCGGTTAGGGGCAGGAAACCGTATATTTCTGTATGTCCTGAGGCGGAAGAATGGTGTGATAGATTCTTTAAGGAAAAAGGATTATCCGGGCAAACGCCGATAGTTGCTTTAGGTATAGGCGCTTCCTGTCCTTCAAAAATCTGGCCTACAGAAAGGTTTGTAGAGGCAGCTGAGAGGTTGAAGGCTGAGGCAGGAGCTAAGATATTAGTCATAGGTTCAAAATCTGAAAGAGAACTTATACGGCCGTTTTTAGATAATTATCCTTATTTGATAGATTTAACCGGCCAACTAGATATCAAACAGTTATCGTCTTTATTCAGGCGGATATCTCTCTTTATATCCAACGATTCCGGGTTAGTCCACATATGTGCGGGAGTAGAAACTCCGGTTATATCTGTATTCGGCAGAAACCAGCCGGGATTATCTCCGCAGAGGTGGCGCCCTTTAGGTAAAGATTCCTATTTTATTCATAAAAATACAGGTTGTAATCCTTGTTTAGCACATAATTGCGAGAAAGGGTTTATTTGTCTTAACTCGATTACTTCGGAAGAAGTCCTGGGATTAGCTCTGGAAATACTTAAATCGCAGGTGTAGAATAGTACAGGTATAGGTTAATTCCCACCGCGTAGGTGGGAAATCCCACCTACGCGGTGGGAAAGTGCTTAAGCCAAAGAGGAGGCGGATTATGTGCAGGGTTTCTAAGTTGTCGATAACGGTTCTGGAATTTTGTGTGGTTGCTGGGGTTATTTTGGTGCTGGGAGTTATTTTTCTGAAACCTTTGGTTTTAGCTGAAGAAGAGGAGATAACCATAACAACCTATTATCCTTCCCCGCATGGGGTGTATAAGAATTTGAAGACTACCGAGGATACCTGGCTGGCTACTGATGCGGGAAAAGTCGGTATCGGAACTATCGATCCGGAAGGTAAAGCTCATATAATGAGTTATAGTCAAGGAGCAGGTCACCATGACTATACTCTAGTATTGCAGGCAACAGAACTTAACGGTTCGGTACAGAATAATTCGCCTGGAATAAGTTATCTTGATAGCCAGGATATTGCAAGAGGTGCGGTTGGCTTGGCCGGCAGGCTTAATGCTTGGTCTAATGATGTAGATTCGGGTGATATGGTATTAAGGGCGACTGAAGGAGGAGATATTATTTTGGCTACATCTCCTTCACCTACTACTTCCACTAATATAACCCCTAAGATATACATAAGGAATGATGGTAATGTAGGTATTGGTGAGATCAATCCTTCTGTACAATTACACATTACACACCCACCTCAAGAATCTGGTTGGAACGGATTGCGGGTAGAGCAGGCAGGCGATACTACCCCTAGTGGTTCTGGCTCCTACAATACAAAAGCGAACCTAAATTTATTCACAACGGATCCTCCTTATTCTGCAGTTCTCCCATATAACAATTTTGCTGTTGGTGGAGTATATTTTTCTGGTCTTAATAGTAGTGACACCGAGATGCCTTATGCTGTTATCCTGGGGAAGATAGAAAGTGATGCATCAGGCTCTGAGAAAGGAAAATTAGATTTTTTAATTAGAGATATTCCTGGTGCAGGGGGGTATAAAGAAGTTCTTTCATTGAGAACAACTGGAGTTTTTACTGATGGGGGTAATATTAAAATTGCTGATTATGTATTTAGTCCAGATTATAAACTGGAATCTATAGAAGAACATGCCGAGTTTATGTGGAAGAAAAGACATCTTCCAGCCGTTCCTCGTTCCGAGAAGAGCCAAAATGGTGGTAATATGATAGAGATTGGGGGACAGATAAACGGTGTCTTAGAAGAATTAGAAAAAGCCCATATATATATTGAACAACTCAATGAGCGGATAAAAGCTCTGGAAGCAAAACTGGATTGATTCGGGATACATCCTGTTTAAAGGGTGACGGATCCTATTCCTACCGCGTAGGTGGGAAATCCCACCTACGCGGTAGGAGATGGATGTAATCCGTCTCTACTGCCAAATCCTTCTTCAAATAATTAGTTTGCCTAACTACCCCGCCTATGATAAAATTTTCCACGCGGTATTAGTATTTAGAAGTCTGAAGACAGAGGTCAGATGTTAGATATTAGATGTCAGAGGGTAGGAATTAGATGTCAGATTGATTATATATCTGATGTCTGTCTTCTAACTTCTGACTTCTGTCCTCTGACTTCTGGCATCTAACTTCTTATCTAATCTAGCTATATGTAATGCCACATGTTTAGCAAGCATTTTTTAAGTTAGTAATAAGCTCATTG
>CAZBZJ010000089.1:0-5483 GCA_964496355.1 uncultured Planctomycetia bacterium
ACTTAGACTCTTTAAATTGCACTCATTAAATAAGAAGTTAGATGGCCCCTTCTAACTTCTATCTAACTTCTAACTTCTGCCCTACTTACCCATCCCTACACATTTAAATCCAAGTTTTTTTAATCTGGTGAAATCTAAAAAATTGCGCCCGTCGATTATAAACGGATACTGCATTTTATTCTTAATCTTTCCAAAATCCAGTTCTGAAAATTCCTGCCATTCAGTTAACAAGGCTAAACAATCCGCATTAACAACTGCTTGATAAGCATTTTTACAAAAACTAACGCCTTTTACCGCCTTCTTAGCCTTAGGCATGGCTTTGGGGTCGTATACCTTTACACGTGCACCTTCATTTAACAGATTCCGGATAATATCTAACGCGGGAGCATCCCTTAAATCATCTGTGTCCGGCTTAAAAGATACCCCTAATATCCCAATCGTCTTATCTTTTAAGATCCATAGTTCTTCTTTTATCTTTTCTGTAAAATGCAGTCTCTGCCGATCGTTAATCTCATGAACTTCTTTTAATAGCTTGAAATCCACGCCGTTCTTACGGGCAATTTCTATGAAAGCCGAAACATCTTTAGGAAAACAGGACCCGCCAAACCCTATACCGGCATCTAAAAAATGGCAGCCGATCCTTTTATCCATTCCCATACCAAGAGATACTTTTTCGATATTTGCTCCGGTTTTTTCACAAATAAGGGAAACGGCATTTATAAAAGATATCTTGGTAGCTAAAAATGAATTGGAAGCATGTTTTATCAATTCGGCTGTGTTGATATCAGTAACTAACATAGGGGCTTTTATGGGTTTATATAAAGCCTTCAATATTTTTTCTGCCCTTCTCGATTCTACGCCGATAACTATCCTGTCAGGTTCAAGAAAATCTTTAACTGCTTTACCCTCCCGTAAAAATTCAGGGTTAGAAGCGACTTCAAAATTAGCTACATTTACAGTATACCGCCTTATGGTTTCCTTCATGCGCATTCCGGTTTGCACCGGTACTGTGGATTTTTCGACAATCAGCTTATAAGACTTCAAATTTTTTGCTATAGTCTGGGCTACGTTTTCTATAGAGGTAAGGTCGGCTTCTCCGCCTTCCCGAGAAGGCGTTCCTACCGCGATGAAAATAATTTGTGCTGCCTTTACTCCGGCCGGTATACTGGCGCTAAAAGACAAGCGTTTCTTTTTTGCCGCTTCAATAACCAGAGCGTCTAAACCCGGTTCATAGTTAGGTATGGATAACTTTTTAAGTTTATCTATCTTACGTTTATTATTATCTACGCAGACTACCTTATTTCCCAGCTTACTAAAACATGCTGCAGCTACTAATCCTACGTATCCTGCCCCGATGATACATATAGAGAACCCGCGGTTACCTTGAACTTCCTTTTTTCTTCTTTTGAGCTTAGCCATAAAACCGCCTATTCTCCTTTCGGGTCTCCAAACGAGCCGTGAAACTGAATCCCGGATTCGGGAAAAGCCTTGACTCTAAATACTACCCAGATGGTTTTTTCATAATCTTCGTCAACGCTTAAACCAAAATCTACAAACCAGCAGTTAAGCTCGTGGGTAAAGAAATATTCCTGTTCGGTTGTATCGCCGCGTTTAGCATCATATCTAATACGGTTGGTAAACTCCCATTTCGGAGAAATTCTGTATTTAAAAGATGTATGAATTTCAGAATCTTCGTTTCTTACATACCTGTGACCTGCTTTAAGTTCGCAATCAAGGAAATTCCAGACAACATCAGAAGTTATTTCTTCGGTCCTTTGTTTATCTAAATCATATTCATACTTCTGTTCAAAATACAGGTCGTCAAAAGGGCGAAATTCCAAATTATTAGTCAACTTATGAAAATGGCTTCCTCGTGCTTCTTCGTTAAATACATAACTTACCGAAGGAGCAAAATATAGCATATCCCATACTTTATTTTCATTTTTAGCCTGGATTTTATTCTCTAAGGTAAATGTCATTTTGTTCTCGCGTTCGATATCATCGACGCTATCAAACTGCATCAGTACATTTTTTGAAACTGTAGGCCGGTGAGTATATTCATATTTAACTATAGGCGTTATTATGTGCCGCATACGGCCGGCTTTTATTCCGAAAAAATCAAAATCTTCGGACAATTGTTTATAAAGTTTCGTAGATAACTCTACCCCTGAAGAAAAGGCTGCTCTGAATATATCTTCTTCACCGGTTTTGTTTTTAGAATAGTAAGTTTCGCGCATACTTACGAATGGCTGAAAGTTCAGCCAAGCCAGTTTTTCTTGATAAGTAATCCTGTTCAAAGTGTCGACTCTAAACACATCATCGTCATTATCCGAAGGTGCAGCACGTTTATAAGCAAGGTTAGACATAGAATAATCGGCGTCAAAATAAAAATTTGTTTTTCCGATTCTACGCCTGAAAACATCCAATTTAAGCCTGGGCAAATATTCGGTCTGTGTGAAAAAACGGTTAACTCTTTTCTGAGCGAATAAAGACAATGAGGCATAGGGCAATGAATAAGTAGTCAAAAGATAAGATTCAGGCTGATTATCGCGTTCATATTCCCTATAAAAGTAATCTTCCATAAAATACTTATCGGAAAATTTGTGGAATTCTATCTTAGTGCTTAAATTCGGAGTAACCTGCCACTGGTGCCTGATTTGAGCTTTATACCGGTCGGAACCTACCCAAACCGGGTTATCCTCATCAAATGACCTTTTATCCCTATCACCAATATAATACAATTTTGCAATTCCTTCGCCATAATCGTCGGTATGATATTTATGGGTAAAGCCCCTTCCAAACCCTTTGTGCTGATACCAGTCAAGATGTATACGGCCTTTAAATGCCTCATTGAAATAATACCTCCATGCAGACTTCATAAAAAGGCCCATTTCACTGTCACTGCCGGGAACCAGGGTAACTCTGGGCAATTTATCCTTTGCGGGTTGAAGATAATAGGGAATATACAAAATAGGCACATCGCCGATTTTGAATATAACATCTTTGGCAACTATTTTCCGGCCGGGATAAAATTCGATTTTCCGGGATTCTATTCTATAATCAAAAAAATGCTGCGGTTCATTAAGCGGCCCGCAGGTAGTAAAACATCCGTCATTCAATACATACTTTTCTTCGGATACTTTATCGGCAGATTCTGCAGCTACATAAAACGTCTCGGAGTTCAGGTACATCTTATTTATTTCCGCTGTCCTGTTTTGAAAATCATATATTACGTTTTCGCCATAAATAGTACCGTCTTCATGTTCAAGCCTAACGTCGCCAGTAAGCCAGCCGATTTTTGTCTGGGTGCTAACTTCAGCTTTATCACAAAAAGCCTTTATGCCTTTATAGCTGATCTTAACGTCGCCTTCGGCGGTAATTAGCTGTTTTTCCGATTCATAATCTACTGTTTCACCGTCGACCACGACAGGCATAGCTTCTTCTGTATTTTCGGAATCAGTTGCCGAAAAACAGAAATTACACAAAAACAAAAAAATAGCCGAAAAAAGGATATGTTTCACTTTTCTACTATACTGTCTTTTAACCTCTGCCAATCATCAAGGAATCTTTTTATACCGATATCTGTTAAAGGGTGTTTAAGAAACTTCTGTATGACTTTAAAAGGGACTGTTGCTATATCTGCGCCTAGTTTTGCTGCCTGAACTACATGTATAGGATGGCGTACAGAAGCTACTATAATCTGGGTCGGAATACCATAATTCTCATAAATTTTCTTTATATCAGCTACTAAATTTATGCCTTCTGTCGATATGTCATCTAACCTGCCGATAAACGGCGATACATAGGTAGCTCCGGCTTTAGCAACCAATAAAGCCTGTAAAGGAGAAAAACACAGAGTTAAATTGGTTTTTATACCTGATGAAGAAAGGATCTTAGTCGCTTTCATCCCTTCTTCTGTAACCGGCACCTTTATGACCATATTCTCTGCTATCTTAGCTATTTCTTGGGCTTCTGCAACCATACCTTCGGCATTCAGGGATGTAACTTCTCCGCTAACAGGCCCGGACACTATCTGACAAATTTGTTCGAGTTGTTTTGCAGGCTCATTCTTTTCGCGCGATAACAAGGTGGGATTAGTAGTAACGCCGTCTAAAACGCCTAACGACTTCGCTTTTTTTATTTCTTCAATATTAGCAGTATCGATAAAAAGTTTCATTCTGGCCTCTGCCGCGTATTAAATCGCTTCAATTTATATTTTTCGGTTACTTATAACAGTTAGCTTGGCTTTAGTATATTATCGTAAATTATTTAAAAAGTAAAATAAAAATATTAGTAAACCCGAATTTGGCTAATCTAACGTGAATTTAAGCAGATAAAATTTCTGCGGCCACAGCCAAATGCCCATCTACACCGTGAGGATTTCTACTTCTTGTCTTTCAGGACTGTAAGTTGATTAAAAATTCCGGGTTCGATTTCCAGCAACGGCTCGAGCACAAACTGGCGGCCAAACATTCTCGGATGAGGGATAGTTAAATCCGGCTCCCGGATTTCTCTGTCATCATATAATAGAATATCCAGGTCTAAAACCCGGGGGCCGTTTTTAACCGTGCGCCGCCGGCCCAGTTGGTTTTCGATACTTTGAAGAGTTTTTAATAATTCCCGCGCAGACAGGCTGGTTTTGATTTTGATAACAGAATTCAAAAAATTTGGTTGGGCAGGGCCGCCTTGCGGCTCAGTTTCAATTATTGAGGACGTTTTGAATAATTCGCAGCAATTATTATTCTTCAAAAGATCGATAGCCTTTTGTATGTTCTCTTGCCGGTTGCCTAGATTTGAACCTATACCTATAAAGACTATTACTTTCTTATTCTTCACTTAAACGTTTGCTCTACACATCGGGTGAGCTTTACCTTAACAACTGCCGGGCTTTTTTAAGCACGCTCTTATCGACTGTAAGTGCAAACCTGATAAATCCTTCACCGAATTTACCAAACCCTAATCCCGGAGTAGCCACAATATGTTTCTTTTCCAGAAGATATTTAGCGAATTTTATAGAAGAACTAAAATTTTTAGGCAGTCCCGCCCATATATAGAATGTAGCCTGTGAATATAGTTTATTAAACCCCGATTGACGGAGAATATCATACATAACGCGTCTGCGTTCAGCGATAATCTTTCTCAGTTTTTCTACAAATTCCGGGCATCTTTGTAAAGCAGTAATCCCTGCATCCTGCACCGCACCGAATATCCCTGAATCTATGTTAGTCTTGACTTTCGACAGCCCATTGATAATCTCCGCCTTTCCGCAGGCGTAGCCTATCCTGAATCCCGTCATACAGAAAGTTTTGGAAAAAGAATGGAATTCTATAGCAACTTCTTTCGCACCTTTTATCTGCAAGATGCTGCAGGGTTTTCTATCGAAATAAATCTCCGAATAAGCGTTATCATATACTAGGATAATCCCGTATTTTTTACAAAACTTCACCACATCTTGCAGAAACTTTTTTGGTGCCAGGGCTGTG
>CAZBZJ010000090.1:0-5445 GCA_964496355.1 uncultured Planctomycetia bacterium
GATAATATTTATCAGTTGATTTTTCCGCAGGCCCGGAAATAATTAAAGGCGTCCTGGCTTCATCTATCAGTATAGAATCAACTTCATCAACGATAGCATAAGAATGGCTTCTTTGAACCATATCCTCTAATGACATCACCATATTATCTCTCAAATAATCAAAACCAAATTCGTTATTAGTCCCGTACGTTATATCGCAACCGTAGGCGCTTTTCCTTTGCGAATAAGTCATACCCTGTTGAATAACTCCCACACTTAAACCTAAAAATTCATAAACCGGCCCCATCCACTCCTGGTCTCGTTTGGCCAAATAGTCATTAACTGTAACTATATGGACTCCTCCTGCAGGCAAAGCATTTAAATATGAAGAAAGAGTAGCTACCAAAGTCTTACCTTCACCTGTTGCCATCTCGGATATTCCGCATTTATGCAGAACAATTCCGCCTAATATCTGTACATCAAAATGCCGCATTCGTATAGTCCGGAGTGCAGCTTCTCTGACTAAAGCAAAGGCTTCGGGAAGAATATCATCGAGTATTTTTTCGGTCTCGGTTTGCTTCTCTTCCTGGTTTAACCCCCTGGTTTTTTCGTATATCCTGTTTTTGTATTCCTCCGTTTTTTGCCGGAAGAATATATCCGGTTTATCCTTAATTTCATTTTCTCTTGAATTAACTAAGGCTACCAGAGGCGCATATTTTACTGCCTGCTGGGCTGACGGCAGAGGAATATCGAAATTCAGGTTTATATCAATTTTCGGGTTAATTTTATCTATCTTTTTCTGGTACTTTTTTAGAAAATATTTTTTAAACATATAAACTACCTCAAAATATTATTGTTTCTTAGAATATTTAAGATAAGCTTCCATAAAAGCGTCCAAATCGCCGTCTAAAACTGCATGGGCGTTAGAAACCTGTGAATTTGTACGGTGGTCTTTGACCATCAGGTAAGGGTGTAATACGTAAGACCGGATTTGAGACCCCCATTCGATCTTTTTTTTATCACCTGCCATTTTTTTAATATGTTTTTGTTTATCTTCTTCGGCCTTTTGGTAAAGTTTAGACTTCAAAATAGTCAAAGCAGTATGCCGGTTCTGATGCTGCGATCTCTGTGCCTGAGAAGAAACCACAATGCCGGTAGGAAGGTGAGTTATCCTTACAGCCGAATCTGTAACATTTACATGTTGTCCGCCTGCTCCGCTCGACCGGAAAGTATCGATCCTTAGTTCTTCAGGTTTTATATCAATCTCGACATCTTCGGAAACTTCGGGAATAACGTCTATAGAGGCGAAAGAAGTATGCCGGCGTTTGTTAGCATCAAAAGGGGATATTCTTACCAGCCTATGCACGCCTTTTTCGGATTTACATAAACCGAAAAGGTAAGAGCCTTTGATTATAAAGGTTACGTTCTTAATGCCGGCTTCCTCACCTTCCAGTATATCGACCAATTCGACTTTATATCCTTTTTGTTCAGCCCACCGGGCATACATCCTGAATAACATACCCGCCCAATCACAAGCTTCGGTACCTCCGGCACCGGCATTTATATTAAAAATAGCGTTCTCCTTATCAAATTTACCCGACAACAAGACTTTAATTTCAAACTTATTGGTCTTTTCCTGTAATTCTTCAACTTCTTGTCCTATGTCCGCAAGCAACGAATTATCTTCTTTTGCTAAAGCGAATAATTCTTCTATTTGAGAGGAATCCTTAGATAATTCCCGCCAGGTTTCGTACTTGTCTTTATAATCTTTTAGTTTGATAATTAGTTTCTGGCTCTGTTCGCGGTTATCCCAGAAATCGGGATTGCTCATCTCGGACTCAAGTCCTTGAATCTGTTTTTTCAGGCTGGTTACGTCAAAGACAGTCTCCTAGTTCTTTAATCTTAGTCTGCTGCTCTTTATGTAATTTTACTAAATCTTTTAGATCGCGCATATCATCCTCCTGGTATAATCACCAGGTATAAACCAGATTATACCTGATTACAGTGATTAAATTAGATTACAATGATTAATAAATACTATCTTTAATTCTCTGCGAAATATCAATTCTCGGATTTCAGAACTACAGATTGTGTTTAATTCTCATCCGCAGTTCTTCTTTTTTATCGGAAAAACTCAATGCTATTTCAGGGTCTAATTTCTTTTGTTTTACAAATTCTATGAGTTTCTGTTCAAAACTTACCATACCATAAACATCGCCTTCTTCGATATATTGCGGTATCTCGACAATATCACATTCTCTTAATAACCTGGAAATAGTCGGGCTCAAAACCATTACTTCGTAGATAGGAATCAATCCGTCTCTGCCTTTCTGAGGTACGAGCCTTAAGGAAACTACGCCTTTTAACAATTGCGACAGCTGCATCAAAATTTGATTATGTTGATGCGGCGGAAAAAAGTTCATTATCCGTTCTACCGTCTGGGGAGCATTAACACTATGTATGGTAGACACTACTAACACACCCGTTTCCGCAGCTTCTAAAGCAGCTCTCATGGTTTCTTTATCCCGGATATTCCCTATATATATGACATCCGGCGAATGAAGGGCAAATTGACGCAAGGCAGCCTGATAACCTTCTACGTCCCGCCCTATCTCTCTTTGATTAATGATAGACTTTTTATCGGTAAAAGTAAATTCTATAGGTTCTTCTATTGAAAGTATATGTTTTTTAAAACTTTTATTTATATATTCTATCATAGCAGCGATAGCAGTAGATTTACCGCTGCCGGTAGTACCAGTCAAAAGAACCAAACCTCTTCTTTCGGTACATAGCGACTGGAGGACTTTAACCGGCAAATTAAGCTCTTCAAAAGAAGAAATCCTTAAATCAATCTTCCTCAAAACTAACGCTAAAGAATTTCTCTGATAAAAAGCGCTTATCCGCAACCGCCAGTGGTCTCGAAAATATATTGCACCTTCGTAACTCTTAGTAGAAAAAAGTCCCTTTAACTCATCCTCATTAAAAATATCCCTTGTGATTTTTAAAACCTCGTCAGGGCTTAATGTTTTGCCGTCTAAATCAACTACATCGCCGCATATCCTGACTTTGGGGACGGACCCTGCCCGGATGAACAGATCAGAAGCATCTTTTTCAATCATTTTTTCCAGATATTTGCCTATCTTCATTTATCCTCCTAACAGAAATCAGCATATACGGATTTCTCTGGTTATTTTAACATAAACTTAAGGTGTTTTTCCAGATTAATCAATTTTTCTTTTTTTCTTCTGCCGCAGCTATAACCGCCTATATCCCCGGATTTTTTAACTACTCTATGGCATGGTATAATTAAGGGCTGTTTATTCCGGTTCAATACATTACCTACCGCACGCCAAGCTCCAGGCCGGTTGATTTTTTTGGCTACCCACTTATAGCTGCGCACCTCTCCCAAAGGGATACTCAATACACACTTGTAAACTTTTTTCTCAAACTCCGTAAACCCCGTTAGAGAACCCTGTTCTCTAGGGGTAAATCTGATATTATTATTTTTACTACTCATAGAACATGCTGATAAAAAGGTTCAGGCATGCCTGAACCCTGCTTCCTACTCCCTACTCCCTACGGAACGTGCTACTTCTTTTTACGCTTACTATGTCCATACATAGAAACGTTTCGTAAATAAAGGTGGTACTTATGGGCAAACCTGTGCGATTCATCCCTTACTCTTTGTACAAGTTTCAAGGCACTGGAACTGCGCGGTAATTTCAAAGAATACTTTTTATCAGGAAACCATATCTCTTCGTTCTTCTTCGATATGCCTATAACGGGTATATTTAATTTATTCCCCGCAAGTTCGGCTTTAACAACGCCGACTTGATTAGGGCCGCCGTCAATAATTATTAAGTCTGATCTCTCTTCGGATTTGGACAATATCCTCTTTATCCGCCGGCGGATAACTTCTTTGAGCATCCCTAAATCATCCCGGGCAGCCTGTTTTATTTTGTATCTGCGGTATCCATTCTTATCAGGCACTCCGTTTTCAAATACTACTATCGCCCCGGTAGCATTTAGGCTGCGAATATTCGATATATCAACCGCCTCTATTCTTAACGGCAGCTTTCGCAAGTTTAGAGATTCTTTAAGCGCTATAACCTGATTAAACTCTCTTTTTGCCCCGTATAGAGAAGAAACCGCAACTAATTTATCGCGTAAGAAAGCGGCTTCTTCAAAATTCAGTTTTTTTACTGCCTCCGCCATCTGTTTACGTATATACCTTACTACGTCTTTACGTTTACCTTCTAAAACCAAAGAAAGTGCCTTAATCCTCTTTCTATAAGCTGCCGGCGTAATCTTGCCTGTACAAGGTGCCGGACAAAGAGAGATATGGTAATATAGGCATTCCTTCTTCGGCATCCTCACGCAAGTGCGGAAAGGAAATACCTTCCTAATCAATTCCAAAGCCTCTTTCAAGTCTTTAGCCTGCGGATAAGGGCCAAAATAAACATTATTTTTCTTCTTTTTTCTGGTAATCCGTACTTTAGGATACTCTTCTTTGCTAATCTCTACCAACGGAAAACTTTTGTCATCACGTAAAAGAATATTATAAAGCGGTTTATACTCTTTAATCAAAGCACATTCTAACAATAATGCTTTAGCTTCAGAATCACAGGCAATATAATCAATATCGGCTATGTTCTGCACCAATAATTCTTTATTAGGCGTAAAAACATTTTTATGAAAATAGGAACTAACCCGTTTTTTTAAAGACGAAGCCTTGCCTACATACAAGATATTCCCGCTGGAAGCCCTCATTATATATACACCGCAACTTTCCGGTAACCTTTCTATCTTTGCCTTCAATTTCATAAATTAAATATTACTTCTTTTTCGATCTAATCCATCTAAAAATTTTACCCATTGTTTCTATACGTAAAGCCCGGCCTGAAACAATAAATGCGGCTAAAGCTGCCAACAGGCTTAAACCGAACCGCAGGGCTTCACCAAACCCTGCAAGCCCAAGCCAGCTGAATTTTACAATGAGCCCCATAAAAAGGCTTGCGCCTATTATTTTAGCCAGCTCTTTCCAGATACCTTTTTCCAATACCCCGATTCTTCTTTGAAGTATCCTCAACAAAGATATAAATACTACCGCTGAAGATATACTGCTAGCTAAAGCCAACCCTCCTACTTTCAGCTTTTGAATCAATATGAGGCTAAGCCCTACATTCAATATCAAAGCAACAGTAGCTACTTTTGCCGGCGTTTTCGTATCTTTCAAAGAATAAAATGCGCTTATCAACAAGCGTACTGCCGCAAAGAAAAATAAACCGAAAGAATAGAAAAACAGTGCCAATGAAGTAATCTTAACCGAATAATCTCCGAATTCTCCCCGTTCAAAAATAACTTCTATTAAGGGACGGGATAGAATCAAAAATAAAACACTGAAAGGAACCATACAAAAAAACAAATTATTAAAAGAAAAAGCCAAAGTAGAGTGAAATTCCTTTA
>CAZBZJ010000091.1:0-5413 GCA_964496355.1 uncultured Planctomycetia bacterium
GTCGCTGTGGTCATATCTATCCTCAAAAAAAACCGTAATGGCCAGTAAAAAAGATTTAAAAAGGATACGAAGCGCTTTTATCCAGACACAACGGAATGACGGCCATTCAAACAAAAAACATACTTTCAGCTTCCACTTAAGCGTTATCATAAGTTCTTTTATTTTTGTTTTTTTAGCATCGTTAGCCGCCTCGAAACTTTTTAAAAATAACCCTGCCACTGTAACCCCCGGGCCGGAACTGAAAAAAGTAAACCCCGTTAGAGAACCCTGTTCTCTAACGGTATGCGCCGACGGTGGCATTGAACCACCGTCAGCTTCAATCGGTAATGACCACCGATTGAAATCGGTGGCTTTTTCTAACGGGGTAAATAATCGTATTGATAAACCGGTCCAGTCTCTGGCTGTAATCACCCAGTCAAATCTGGTACATCACGTGCCCGCCAATCTACCGATAACAATGAAAAGTTCTTCGCCTCAAACTCTTATAATAAATTTTTCTCAACCCCTTAACCTTCACCAGAACTCCATAAACTTATACTGTACGAATAATCCCCAATCCGCGCTCTTGGTTCTCAACGATTACCTTCGCCATTCAAATTCGTCTTCACCTATTAAGCTTGAACCTTTATTAATACAGCCCGGCAGCTCCGGCCCCGCGTCCATAAACAAGGCATTTTATTACAAAATATCAGCCGGCAGGTTATCCGGGCGTTCTTTAAATATTAATCCTTACAAAATCAAACAATTACGTTTGAAGTTTTTGATGAACGAACCCCTAACCACCATAACCTTAAACCAGATCCGGATAAACGAGGAGGGATAAATATTATGATAGTTGCAATAGCAAATCAAAAAGGCGGATGCGGTAAAACTACCTGCGCTATTAATTTAGCAGCCGGATTAGCACGCAAAGAATATAAGGTGCTGCTTATCGATTTAGATCCTCAACACCACACAACCGACCATTTAGGATTAACACACCCGGAAAATTCGATACTTTCAATCTTCGACAACATATTAAAAGGCATCGATACTCCAATCGAGCCTTTATTGCAAAAACGCGCTGATTATCTTTATACTATCCCCTCTGAAATGGAATTGACCGCACTCGAACAAGAACTTTCTTCATCAAAACACAGGTTCGATCTTATAAGCCGGCTAACCGAAAGAATTTCGGAAATAAATTTTGATTATATTATTATCGACTGTCCGCCTAACTTAGGCTTCCTGACACTTACCGCCCTACATCCTGCGGATATTGTAATTGTCCCGTTAGAACTCAGCCAATTTTCCGTTAGAGGAGCCGATAACCTCTCATCGATAATGAACTTGTTCGGCGACAAAAACCGTTCTATCGCCTCTATTTTTTATCTGCTTAATATGTTTGATAGGCGCTCCCTGTTTTCAAAAAATTTTCTGACTCAAACGCAAAAGCGTTTTTCAAAACGCTTATTTTCCACGATAATAAGAAATAATGTAAATTTAAAAGAAGCCGCAAGCGCCGGCAAAACGATTTTCGAACACAATCCGAAATCCCGCGGGGCTAAGGATTTCTCGGATTTGGCCGGCGAATTCATATCTAAAACTTCCGAGCTCCGGGCAGTCGAATTTAACCTTTCTGCGCCTGATGCGCAACGTGTCTATATCGTAGGAGATTTTACCGGCTGGAAGCCAAAACCCGAATACACTATGCTCCGGACTAATGGCAAATGGGCTAAACGAATAAATCTGCAAAAGGGCAAATATCGTTATAAATTTCTTCTGGACAATACCTGGACTCACGACAAAAATAATCCGAAAACCGAAAACGACTCTTTCGGCGGGCGTAATTCTCTGCTTACAATAACCGATTAGCCTGGTTCCGCAGAATGCGGGAAGTGGAATGCGGGATTTTTTTATTAACGCAGATATCTTTATATTTGTAGGCAAAAGGTTTGATCCTTCGGTTTAATTTAGTATCCAGGCCTATCAAACCAAATTTAGGGCCAAACCCTGAATCCCATTCGAAATTATCCACTAAAGACCACCATAAATAGCCGAATATATTTAAACCTTCTTTTTTTGCCCTGCATAAAGCTTTCAGGTGCGTAAACAAATATTCTTCATATAACTCATCCTTATCCTCGGTAGTGCCGTTCTCGGTTATTAAGACCGGTAAGTTATATCTTTTTAAACGTATAAGTGTCTCATAAAAATCTCCGGGGCTTACAATCCAGCCCAGGTTATTCCGGCGTTCTGGATGGTGCGCGCCTGTACAATCCTGCCCAATCATTTTTTTAAAAGACGCCCTTACATAATCTTTAGTATAAAAATTTACACCAATAAAATCCAGCCTTCGTTTAGCTGATATCCGGTTTAATAAACGCCAGTTAAAAAAATAATCCCTCAGCAATACGGGCGTCTTATCAAACACGTTATGGGTAAATTTACATTCAGAAAACCCGCGCAGATGTTTAGCGAATCCGGCTTTTGCGTTACTATCGTTATCTTTAATAATCTGATAAATTTTATTATGCGCCAATTCCAGATTTTTTATTACCGTTAATGCTTTTTTAAACGACCTGCATCCCGGCGGCCATATACCGCGCAGATAGCTGTTATATGCATATACTACCGGTTCGTTTATGGTAACCCACCATTTTATTTTTCCGGAAAATTCATGTACTACTCTTTCGGCATATTCGCAAAAATAATTACTGCTGAGCCTGTTTAACCATCCTCCCTCATTATAGAACCATAAAGGATTAGTAAAATGATGCAGGGTAACTACCGGTTCTATATGCCGTTTAATCAATGCATCAACTACATTTTTGTAATGGCTGATTTGTCCGGAGTCAAACCTGCCTTTATCCGGTTGAATCCGGCTCCATTCGAACGATATCCGGTGGCAATTATGCCCCAGTGACTTAGCCATGCCAAAATCTTCTTCAAACCGGTTATACGAATCGCAGGCCGCACCGCATCTGAACGGCACTTTACCGGTTTTTTCCCATATATACCAATCATTATTTGTATTATTGCCTTCGACTTGATATGAAGAAGTCGCCGCACCCAACAGGAAATTTTCAGGCAGGGTAAATTCTGCAGGCATTACGTTAATACTTACTAAATCCGCGTTAATCCGCGTTTTAAGAAATTACCGGTTGTTAATGCTCAGTAATTAGGTAACTTTTTTAAATGGTCGTTATGACGATATTTTGCGTGCTCACACCGTGGTATTTCTGAATTAAACCCGATAGCTCCTATCGGAGCTACTCCGATCGTTGCGCGCGCAAAATATATCATAACTCCCTATAAAAGGTTACCGAATTATTGAGCTAGTACACCGGTTACCAATTACGGCTGCTTACTCTGTAATAATACGCTTAAACTCTTTTAGCCCGGCGTTCGCTATTATATCATCGGAGACACCCTTTGTCCCGCTTACGCCGATAGCTCCTACTAAATCCGCGTATTTGATTAAAGGCTGCCCCCCCGCAACCCCCAATACCATGGTCTTCTCTCCGATATTCCAGACCCGGAATTCGCCCTTATTCGTAGCCTGTTTAAACTCATATGCCGATAGAGCTTTGGCTTTAGCCCATTCTAACGACGTAACACTTTGGCCGTCCATGAGATAAGCTAATTTAAGGTTGCCGACTTCATCTAAAATCACTATCCCCACAGAAACACCCAACTCTTTGGCTTTAGCTTCGCAGGCATGAGCTATTTGTTTGGCCAAATTCAAATCCAGGGGGATATTTTCCCTGACGATTAGCTTCGCGTCCTGCGCGAACAATGACATAGCCGCCAAACAACTGAACACAAAAAACACGGCGGTTTTATGAGTTTTATCAATAAATCTCATTTGTTCTCCTTCTAAAAAATACGCGGTACTGTTATTTATTTTTATCGTTTTACGACAAGATTGACACAAGCTTATCGTTATTATCCGAAGATAACACCAACATAGAGGCATTGCCGCTTTTAGATACTGTGCCATAGATATATTTCAAATCAATACCTGCCTCTTTAACAGCTCCGGCCGCACCTTTTAATGCGCCGACCTTATCTTCCAGCTCTATAATCACCACTTCTTTTACCTCTACGCTGAAACCGGCTTGCTCTATAACTTCTTTAGCCTTTTCGTTATCAGATGTGATGAGCCGGAAAAAAGCCTTATTATCATAAGCGTATGCTGATATTGTGCGGATATTAATACCGGCTGACGAAACCGAATTACTTAAATCATCCAGCAACCCCATCTTATTTTCCGCTGACACAAACAACTCTTTACTCTTTACTGCCGCCATCTTCCACCTCCTTCTAACTTCTACCTTCTAACTTCTACCTTCTAACTTCTACCTTCTAACCTCTACCTTCTATCTTCTACCTTCTAACCTCTAACTTCTAACTTCTACCTTCTAACCTCTATCTTCTAACCTCTACCTTCTAACCTCTAACTTCTAACCTCTAACTTCTATCTTCTATTCCCGCACCCCTGAGGCATCCCTGCCGAGGAGTCTTATCTATTTCCCAAAAAGCCTTCGGCTTTCTTGCGTTTGTATATTTTTATAAAATCGTCGAAATCGATAACCTGAAGGTTCCGGTTGTTAGATAATTTCTCGAGCTCTTTATAGTTTACATTCTCGCGGAACCCGGCATATTTAAATTCTATCCCGCATTCCGGGCACTTCCGGCTATCCTTGGATATGCCTATATTATGACAGGCAAAACACTCCGCATGCAGCACACCGATAACCAATAAAGACCCGGCTATCTCGTTTAGGTCGGTTTTTTTCCATTGGCGTATCCACAAACTCATTTTTTCCGTAGATAAAACCGTTTTATCTCCTTCAATACGTCCTCTGGTTTATCGACTTGTGTAAAAATACTCAAATCCGTATCGCAAATCGTATTATGTTTAATACAGATTTGTTTAAGCCAATCGACCATACCCTTCCAATATTCAGAACCATAAAGAATAATCGGCACTCGCGGTATCCGGTGTGTCTGCACTAAAGCTAAAGTCTCAAACAACTCATCCAGAGAACCATATCCCCCCGGAAAAACGACAAACGCACGGGAATACTTTGCGAACATGACTTTACGCACAAAAAAATATTTAAATTCGATTAAATTATTTATATATGGATTCGGTTTCTGTTCTTCAGGGATTAATATATTAAGGCCGACCGACTCGCCGTCTACATTTACAGCTCCGCGGTTACCGGCTTCCATAATACCGCCCCCGGCTCCGGTCAAAATAGCAAACCCTGATTTACTCAAAATCTGCGCTGTCTTCGAAGCTGCTTTATAATACACACTTCTGGGATTAGCCTGTTTTGAACCGAATATGGTAACACCCTTCTTGATATGGTTTAACCCTTCGAACCCTTCGACTAATTCACTTATTACCCGGAAAATCCTCCAG
>CAZBZJ010000092.1:0-967 GCA_964496355.1 uncultured Planctomycetia bacterium
ATTTAACGGGACAATCGCCAGGCCGCTTTTCTTCTCAAGTAAACTTTCGTAACGGGCAAGGCCGTCGGCGTCAATATCTTTAGCCAGTATGCTCCTTTTATCCTGCAAATTAGTTGTCTTTGCATCCAGATCCTTTATTTCTTCCTCGAGCTCGGATTTTTTGGTTTTAAACTCTTTTTCTACGCTTTCCATTTTTTTCTTCTCCTCATCGAGGCTTGCTTTTTTCTGGTCGATTTCATCAAGGACATTAAGCATCTCCTCTTCCATGAGAGACACATCCGCTTTGAGCGAATTAATTTCTTTTAATTTTGCCTGATACTCCTGATTGGTTTTCAATTGATACATCTGTGCCTGCGCTTTGCGTACTTTTTCTTCCTTGTCTCCGAGATCGAGCTCTTTTTCTTTTTTCTTTTTTTGAGCTTCTTTATATTCTGTATCGCGTTCGGATAACGAGGATTTCTTTGCTTCGAAACCTTCTTCAAGCTGCCGCATAGCCTCAGGTTTTTCAGCGTCTCTCTGTATCTTAAGGCTGCGGATTTCCAGGTCTAATTTTTGTAAATCAATCAGTTTCTGTATAGTTTCTTTAACATCCATATGCATTATTTAATACAGCCAATACCTGGCTCAAACAAGCGCATTTTACGGCATAAACTCCGCATCTGGGCACTGCAGGGATTGAACCTGCGGCCTTTCGCATGTGAAGCGAACGTTCCCCCACTGAACTAAGTGCCCTTATTAGCATAGTGCATAGTGCGTTGCGCATAGTGTAGGTATCAGCTCTATGCCCTATGCTCTATGCCCTATGCAAACACACTGAGTGGACATCCCACATCCCACGTCCTACATCCTACGGAACTCTGCTACTCACCTATTACGTGGGCCCGCAGGGACTTGAACCCCGGACCAACTGATTATGAGTCAGCCGCTCTAACCAGACTGAGCTACGAGCCCAAACAAACATGAACAA
>CAZBZJ010000092.1:1067-5386 GCA_964496355.1 uncultured Planctomycetia bacterium
TATATAGGGTTATTCTTTGATGTTTGTTTGCACTGAGAAAACCCTTTCGAAGTGCGAATATCACATGAACAATATATAGGGTTATTCTTTGATGTTTGTTTGCACTGAGAAAACCCTTTCGAAGTGCCGATATAATCTTACTTCCGTATTAGCTGGTATGACTAATAATTATAACAAATATTTATCTTATAACAATAGTTATATTCAGGCAAGCAAAAAAGAAACCGGCGGCGCTTTATTTTTGTCCGGGAAAGAGCAAAAAATAGAAACTTTTCTTATTCGATAAACTTATTAGTTATGGGCATCCGGCGGTCTTTACCGAAGGCTTTGGGAGTGATTTTGATCCCTGGCGGAGATTGGCGGCGTTTATACTCGTTTCTATCTACCATTTTGACGACTTTATTTATCATAGGCAATTTATACCCGGTCTTTTCGGCTATCTGGCGCTTGGAATTGTTTTCTTCTATATACAACTTCAATATATTGTCCATATATTTATAAGCAACCAGGTCATCTTCATCACGCTGGTCATCTTTTAATTCCGCAGAAGGAGGCCGTTTGATTGTAGATTCAGGGATAATTTTTTTATGCCGGTTTATAAATCTGGCAAGCCTGTATACCTTTTTCTTATAAACATCTTTTAAAACCCCGAAACCGCCTACCATATCGCCGTATAGAGTGCAATATCCCACAGATGATTCGCTTTTATTACCGGTATTCAGGACTAAATAACCAAACCGGTTTGAGAATGCCATAAGTATGTTTCCTCTTATCCGGGCCTGGATATTTTGACAGGCCAGAGTATAATATTGATTATCTTTTATATGCGGGTCTAAACTTTCTAAATACTGGTTATAGATATCGTCGATTGCAATAATCCGGTAATCGGCCTTCAGGTTCTTGCATAACTTCTGGGCATCCGAATACGTTCCTTTAGATGTGAACTTCGACGGCATTATCAATCCAACTACCCCTCCTTTGCCCAGAGCAGCTTTGGCTAAACATAACGTGACTGCGGAGTCGATCCCTCCGCTGACGGCTACGACTGCTTTCTTAAAATTGTTCTTCTCGGTATAATCCTTAATCCCTAAAATCAAAGATTCGTAAATCTCTCCGGTACGATTATGCTTCTTCTTTACAGGCCGGTATTTTTTGGCTGTATCAAATACGACAAAATCTTCTCTGAACCTGGCGGCTTCAATTATCACCTTTGCATTCTTATTGACAACCATGCTTGCACCGTCAAAGATAAGCTCATCCTGTCCGCCTACCAAATTAGAATAAACTATGCAGCTACCCATCGACTTGGCGCGGTGACAGAGAATTTTTTTGCGCTGATCTAATTTTCCGGCATGGAACGGCGAGGCCGAGATATTAATCATTATATCGGGAGCCTGTCTTTTTTTTAGAATCTTTGCATAGTTGGTTTTCCACAAATCTTCACAGATACTCAACCCGAATTTTATATCCGCATACTGATAAAGCGGTATGTCGCGGCCGGCTTTAAAATAACGCTTTTCATCAAAAACACCGTAATTAGGCAGGTACATTTTTGAATATATATCCCTGACTTCGCCTCCGGATAAAACCGCGGCTGAATTATATATATACCGCCCCTTGCGGTTCACATATCCGATAATCACAACCGGGCCTCTATTAGTATTCCGGGCGAACTTCTTCAAACATTTCTGGTTTTTATCAATAAACGATTTCTTAAATAACAGGTCTTCCGGCGGGTACCCGCATAAAGCCAGTTCTCCGAATACTACTATATCAACCCCGCGGACAGAAGCTTTGCTAATATACTCCTGTATCTTCGAAGTATTATAATCAAAATCTCCGACCTTCGGGTTTATCTGTGCGATTGCTATCTTCATAACATGTAGTAAAGGCTACATCATCCTCTTATGCGCCTGAATTAACTGCAAGAACGATTTCAGCCGTTTAGAGCGCGTCGGATGGCGCAGTTTACGTAATGCTTTAGCCTCTATCTGGCGTATCCGCTCACGGGTTACTTTAAATATGGAGCCTACTTCTTCTAAAGTCTTGGGGCTGCCGTCTTCCAGCCCAAAACGTAAAATAAGTATATTTCTTTCCCGGTCAGTTAACGTAGAAAGCACACCGCTAATTTCTTCTTTCAACATCGAATATACTGTTGCGTTAGCCGGAGAAACCGCTTTTTTATCCTCTATAAAATCGCCTAAATGAGTATCCCCCTCATCTCCTATAGGCGTATGTAAAGATATCGGCTGTTGAGCAATATTCAATATTTCCTTAATCTTTGTTACCGGTATCTTCATCTCTTTGCTTAACTCCTCGGTCGTAGGCTCTCGCCCGTTTTCCTGGATATAAAGCCGGGATATACGGATGATTTTATTTATCGTCTCTGTCATATGCACCGGAATACGTATTGTCCGTGCCTGGTCGGCAATTGCCCGGGTTATTGCCTGGCGTATCCACCAGGTAGCATATGTGGAAAATTTATAACCGCGTTTATATTCAAACTTATCGACTGCTTTAATCAAACCGATATTGCCTTCTTGTATCAAGTCTAAAAAAGATAAACCACGGTTAACATATTTTTTCGCAATGCTTACTACTAAACGCAGGTTAGCTTCGACTAAAGCCCGCTGTGATTTGTTATAAGCCGCTTCTCTTTTGATAATTTCTTTATAGCGGGATTTCATATCTTCAAAAGAAACTCCAAGAATACGGGTTATTTCTTTTCGCCTGCGGTACAATCTGCCTATGCCTTCTTTGTTCTTATTTTTACGCCTCCGGCCGGCCCGTTTTTTAATCTTATTGATGTTACGCTCAATGCGGGAAAGTTCTTTGAGATTATCACGAATCCGGATAATAATACGTTCTACTATAGAGATTGTAAAGTTATAGCCCATCAGCAGGTCGGGATCAAAAGAAGTTTTGCGGGTATGCCGTAATTTGTGAGTCAGGCGTTTAATCTTTCGCAAAGCAGCTCCATATGAACGGATTTCTCCCTTGATAGCATCATCGAGGTTAACTTCATCCTCTATTATTCTATTGGCTAAATCCAAAAATTCCTGCCGGGCTATCTTGGTTTTAAAAACTTCTTTACGCAACGCCATCTCTTTTTCTTCTATATCCCGGGCTAATTTTAATTCGTCTTCCCGGGATAATAAGGGGATCTGCCCCATTTGTTTTAAATACATCTTTACCGGGTCATCTAAAGGCGGTACCCCGGAAGCGCTGGGTTTTTTTCCGGCCTTCTTCTCCCATAGTTCTGCTTCGTCGGTGTCCAAAACTTTGATTTTACTCACATTCATCTTCTGCAAGATCATATCAAGGTCCTGAGGAGAAGAGATCTCCTCGGAAAGGAAGTGGTTTATTTCATCATAAGTAAGGTATCCCTTCTTTTTACCCAAAGACTTGAGTTTTTCTATGCTGTATTTAAGTGCCCTCTTCATTAAATCTTCCTTTCGTTACTATCTAATCTTTAACTTTTCCTTACGGACTAAACCCTCGTAATCTCTTACAAGTTTAATTAAGAGCGTCTGGTTGTCATTTTTTTCTGCTTCCTTTATCTTTTCTCTTAAAATTTGCCTTTTAGTTTTCTCGGATCTGCGTTTAAGCTCCAAAATGCTTTCTTTTAAACCCTCTTCTTCCGGAGAAAAATCTTTTACCATAAGCCGGGTAATCCGATTTGCCGCATCTGCGTTAAGGCGGGAAAATATATGCCGGATTTCAAAACTTTTATGTTCACCCCAATATTTAAAACATTCTTCGGCTATCTCCCGCAATACCGGGTCGAGAAAATCTTCTGTTTCGACCGCATCACGCATAACTTCTATAAGATTACAATCGGCCAGGATACTTTTAATAATATATTCCTCGGCGAAACGGACTTGTTTTTTTATTTCCGGATTTTCACGAATACCGCTGCCGGCTTCTTTTCTCTCAAGTTTGCGTAATTCCAGACGTAGAGATTCCTCGCTGGTATCGAGCAATTCGGCCAGCTGTTTTAGGTATTCGTATTTAATGACGTGGTTAGCGAACCTATTTAAAGTCAAAAGCATTTCGTATATAATGTTTGACTTCTCCCGGGGCGATTTTACGTCAAACTGTTCCTGCAATATATGTAACTTATAAAAAAAGAAATCTTCGGCAGTGTTAATAAGTTCTTTAAAACTATGCAGCCCTCTGTCTAAAACATAACTATCCGGGTCAGAGCCTTCGGGCAAAGTTACCGCTTTGACATTAAGGTCTTCCTCTATCATTAAATCTATCGCTCTCAATCCGGAAGTTTTTCCCGCGGTATCAGGATCGAAAACCAAAATTATATT
>CAZBZJ010000093.1:0-5354 GCA_964496355.1 uncultured Planctomycetia bacterium
CGATAAGGTTAAAATATGGGTAGTCTTACCGGCATATAACGAAGCTGACAATATAGCCTCTGTTATAAGGGAGCTGAAAAAGAGAGGCTTGCCGGTCTTAGTTATCGACGATGGGTCTGAAGACGGCACTTATGAGGTAGCTCGGGAAGAAGAAGCGCAGATAACTTTACGGAACGAAAATAATCTGGGTAAAGGATATTCTGTAAAAAAAGCGTTCAATTATATTTTCGAAAAAAATATCAATTGTGATGCGGTTATTATAATGGATGCCGACGCTCAGCATTTACCGGAAGAGATCGATCTATTCGTAAATAAATTAAGCAAGAATTCTTTTTTTGTTGTCGGAAACCGCTTATTAGACCCGAAAAATATGCCGGGGTTACGTATTATTACCAATAAAGCTATGTCTTTTATTATTTCTAATATGTGCGGCCAAAAGATACCGGATACTCAGTGCGGGTTTAAAGGTATCAGGAGAGAAGTCTTAATGCAGATTGATTTAAAATGCACGAATTATGAGGTTGATTCCGAGCTTATTTTAGAAGCAGCATCTTTAGGTTACCGTATTGATTCTGTGCCTATAGCAAGTGTATATCGTGCTGAATATAGCAATATAAACCCATTGTTAGATACTTTAAGGTTTATTTTATTCCTTTTCCGCAGGCGATGACAGATAATTATAATATATTGCGAGAACAAATGGTAGCAGGGCAACTCCGCAGTAGAGGCATAAAAGACGCGAAAGTCCTAGAAGCTTTTAGTAACGTGCCCAGAGAAGAGTTTGTCCCGGAACAGGCCCGTAATTTTGCTTATTCGGACCGGCCGCTGTCAATTGGTTCCGGGCAGACTATTTCCCAGCCTTATATGGTAGCACTGATGAGCCAGGCGTTAGGCGTATCGGAAGGCGGCAAGATATTAGAAGTTGGAACCGGATCAGGTTATCAGGCCGCTATACTTGCGCAAATGGGCGCTGATATTTATAGTATAGAACGGCACCCGGATTTAGCTGTCCGGGCAGAGAATAATTTAAAAAAATTGGGATATTCGGTTAGAATCAAGGTAGGAGACGGCAGTCTAGGCTGGGAAGAAGAGAGCCCTTTTTCCGGTATAATAGTTACTGCCGGAGCTTTTAAAGTCCCCCGGCCGTTAACTGAACAGTTAGAAAGGGCAGGTAAGTTAGTTATACCAGTAGGGGGTTCGTTCTCTCAGGTTTTAACTAAAATAACGAAAATAGACAGTGCTAGATATAGAGAAGAAAGAATCTGCGGATGTGTTTTTGTCCCTTTGAAGGGGGAGCATGGATGGAGGGAGTGATACGAGGTAGCACGTTCAGTAGGGAGTAGGGAGTAGGAAGTAGGGAGTAGGAAGTAGGGAGTAGGTAAGGAGTGGCGGTAAAAAGTAAGTTGTCGATATTTGCGAAAGGATGGTTGATGGGGGTATGTGACCTTATCCCGGGAATATCCGGAGGGACCATAGCTTTTATTACCGGTATATATTATCGTTTGATCGATGCGGTAAGGAGTATCTTCAGCGTGCCGTTAGTATGGATTTGTGGTATTTTTTCTGGAAAAGAAAGAGGCAAATTATCTGGGTTAGGACAGCATTTATGGTTTTTGATTATATTAGGCTCAGGTATAGTATGTGCAGTATTAACTTTTTCCCGGCTTATTGACTTTTTGTTAAAAGATTATTATTCTTATACCCTGGCTTTTTTTATGGGTATAATAGTAGTCTCGTCAAAAATTATTTACACCGAAATCGAAGAAACCCCTTCGGTAAATACCTTCTTTATTATTCCCGGGTTAATTATCGGGGTTTTGCTGGTTATTTTGGTTCCTTTGAGTTTATCTCCTCGGCACAGTTATGTTTTTTTAGGCGGGTTTTTAGCAAGCAGCGCGATGTTTCTTCCTGGGATTTCCGGGGCCTTTATTCTTTTGATAATGGGCCTTTATGAGTTTTTAATAGATGCTTTACACAGATTTTCCGATAAACTGTCATATCTGATTGTGTTCGGAGCAGGGTTAATCCTGGGTGCGTTCGTCATCTCCAGGGTAGTATCTTTTTTGTTTCGTGTAGCTAAAGAAAAAATATTATACCTGCTTTTAGGCCTGGTTTTGGGCGGCTTGAGTGTGCCTTTACGGAAAATAATCTCAGCCGGGGATTTACAGGAGGCAACCGATTATTTTTTTATAAGTGCAGTATTTTGTTGCGGGATGTTAATTACTTTCATGCTAAATATGGCTGCTAAAAGAAAGAAGTAATCTTATGGCTATTAAAAAAGATTTAGGCATAGTCTTGCGAGGATTTGATTTTCGTAATACCAGTAAGATAGCCCATATACTTACCAGGGAGAACGGGAAGATAAACGGTATATTTAAGGGGATCAGGGCCGGTAAAAAAAATTTCACTACTCCGTTAAACACTTTTTCTCTTAACGAGTTTATTTTCTATGAATCCCGCAGCGAGTTATGGCTGGTTTCGTTTGCCGACCTGGTCGATGATTACCTATATCTAAGGACCAACCTGCAAAAGCATGCCGTTGCAAATTATATAGCTGAGTTAAGCAATAAGATCCTTGCTTTACACCATCCATGCAAAGACATATTTAATCTGGTGAGCGAATCTTTTTCCTGGTTGCGAAATGATGTAGACAGGAAGTTGCTGTATATATTCCAGATTAAAATACTGGAGCTTTCCGGGTTCCGGCCGCATTTGACTGATTGCATAAAATGTTTGCGGCCAATAAAAAAGAAAGCGTATTTTAGTGTTAGCCTGGGTGGGTTTCTTTGTCCTGAATGCCGTGGGTACGATGTGTCCGCCAAGGGCGTATACGGAGAGTTATTGCGTAGTTTACGGTATGTCCAAAACAATGATTTACGCCGCAGTTTAAGATTAGTCCCTTCAAGACAGACCGAGTATTCTATTTTCAATATAATAGAGGGTTTTTTGAAATATCATCTGGACGCGAAGATCAAATCCTTTTCTTCTGTGCTGAATGTATAGAGATTATATTGTAATGTTTGTTTCTTGGAAGCAGGCTTATTTAAAGTAAAGATAAGTATGGGATTTTTTAAGAAGATCATTATAATTATTTTAATCATATGGGCGGTTACGGTATTATTCAAAAGATATATAGCACCGGTTTTAGTCCCTTTTTTTGAAACCCATAAAGGTAAAGTCGGTTTTTTTAACTATTAGCCTTGCAAAACCCTGTAAATTCGCTTATTATTAATATTGGAGAGGTTGTATTTGCAGACGGCATCCTAAGGAGTGATTATGCTTAAAAAGGGCTTTTTTTTAATTATTCTTGCTCATTTTTTTTTCTCGTTTTGTTTCGCCCAGACCCGGGTAACTATCGAGCAGGAGATGTTTACAATAGACCTGTATTCATATCCGCTTGAAGAATATGAGCGGGTTTTAAGCTCTATTTCCGGCAAATTTGCCGAATATGACAGAGAGGATATAGGCAGTAAAGTTATTGAGTTATATGACCAGATGAAAAAGGATTATCCTGAGCTTTCCGTCTACGAAATCCTAGAAGAACTTAATAACCTGTCCAGCCAAATGGAAGGGCTAAAATTTCCGAATCTGGTTAAAATTTACAAGTTTTTGAAGGCCCAGGGTGAACTGGAGGAATGAGTTTATATATTAACCTCGGGGGTTGTTTTTTGGCTCAAATAATAAATGAAGAGCTATATTAAAAGATTATTAGTCCGGGAAGGAATTATTCTAGTTAGCATCCTTTCTTTGTTGTTCGTCCTTCTGGTAATTGCGCTTATACTAGAAAAATTTTCGGTTGAAAACTCTGCTTTATTTTTTTTCTTAACCATACTTACAGGTTCTGGATATTTATTATACCTGGTTGCCAGGTTTATATACTGGTTTTTTGTTACTAAAAGGATAAGGCCTCTTGTCAGAAGAGAAATATTGGTTTTGGCAGGATTTGTTTTTGCCGGTTATTTGATTTCTTTAGCAGGGGGAGGCAGAGAAGTGGTGCTTGAGGGAGGCGTGGGCACTAAAGAATATTCCGCTACGTTTGCCCTAAGTAAAGTAGGCCTGTTTATCGCGGTCATGGGCTATCCTATCTATCTAACTTTTAGAGTTGCCTTGTATTGGGCAAAAAGGTGCCGTAAGTACCCTTTTTAAATAAAGATATATGTGTGTGGCGGAGGAGTAAATATGCATAAAAAGATAATAGTTATTCTGTCTATCTTAATAGCAGTTTCGCTTTATCCGGAAATGGCATATTCTCAGGATTTTCAGAAGCGCAGGCTGCTTGAGATGTTTAAGTCTGAGCAGAATGAATTTGTCCGCCAGAACCGTTCTTTACAGGGCAAATATGAACAGCTTAACAGGCAGATGGGCTGGTTAGCCAAAGAATATAACCGGTCGCCTTCAGCAACAACTTTGAAACAGATAAACGATTTAAAGGCACAGATGATGGTTATTATACAGAAAGAAGTCAAAAATTGCCTTGAATACATAAAGTTTTTAGAAGAGGCGTTAAAAAAGGTTTTGACAAATTAAAGGCAGATAAGATAAAATATTGTCTTTTTTAAGGATCCGTTATATGAAAGGAAGAATTTTCTTTCTCATAGTGGTTACAATGGTATACCGGGCTGGTGGATTTATAGCTTTGGCCGAAAATTACGGGCAGGCCGCGGGTATAGATAATCTCGATAATAAGGTTAAAGATTATATTGAAGAGATAACCCGGAACAACAGTTCTATTCAAGGGTATATTGATTATATCGGGGAAGGCTTAAAAATAGCCCGGAAACAAGAGAATAAAGCCTTCATGAGAATGCTTTTAACCGATATAGACGAAAGATTAGCCGCCGCGATAGAAGATATATCTGCTATTGATCCGCCCGAAGGCCTTAAGGAATACCATGAAATGGTAAGAGATTCGTATATTTTTCATCATTTAGCCAATCAGGCTATATTAGAACAAGACCATAAATCGGCTTCTATTTTTTACCGGAAGGGTATTCAGGCGTATGAGGCGGCTGCCGAAGAGCTGAAAAAATTGCTTACTGAAAAGCAGAGCCAGTAACTATTATTATCGCCGTAAGTATCTAGCGCCCGTAGCTCAATTGGATAGAGCGTTTGGCTACGAACCAAGAGGCTGGGTGTTCGAGTCACCCCGGGCGCACGCTCTTTGGGTAAGTCCTATTTAGACAGCAGACTTTATAATGCCCGGTTTAGACAGCAGACTTTATAATGCCCGGAAATGCAACATTTCAAGTCTGGCTTGTTTTGTCGCATTTTGTCGGCCAGTGGAAATTTGTAGAAATCTCTCCTGTAAAGTTACACCTGAGGTGTGACCTGAAATGTAACTTTACAGAATGTAA
>CAZBZJ010000094.1:0-5320 GCA_964496355.1 uncultured Planctomycetia bacterium
ATTTTATCCGGGCTTTAAGAAGAGACGACCACACCGGATTTTTACAATTATTAGAATTGCCATATGCTGTACCTATACAGAAATATTCCCAAGCAATAGTCGTAGATATGCGCGTATTAGAAGGCAAAGCCAAAGTAATAATCTTAAACGGTTCTTATGCGTTTAAGGGCAGGTCCGGATGGGTTCCCCTGGAATGGATAAGATATAACCCCGCCGGCCACAAAATAAGCGATTATTGAGTACATAATTCTTAAACGCAGATTCACGCCGATTTGAAACTTCAGGCTACAGACGGAAACTTTAATAATGTCGGGTGTTTTTTTTGGGGCGGGACGTTTCCCAAAAAGGCACTTTTGCGGGATCAGTTTGGGATTAAGTGGTATGTGGTAAGGATTAAGACAAAGGTATGAGGCCTTAAGCCTGACGTCTGATTATAGCCTGTTGTAAATTTTCTTGCTAACTTAGCCTATTTATGATAATTATCCTTTATGAATAGCGTCAGATATATTGTGCACGCAGATATGGATGCTTTCTTTGCCGCAATCGAAGAGAGAGACAATCCGGCATTAAGAGGCAAGCCGGTTATAGTAGGCGCTGACCCCAAGAAGGGGGCTGGCAGAGGGGTCGTTTCGACATGTTCGTATGAAGCAAGAACCTATGGAATACATTCCGCAATGCCGATATCGATAGCTTTTAGAAAATGCCCTCACGGGATTTTCCTGCCGGTTGATATGAATAAATATAGTAAAGTTTCTCATCAAGTCTACGATATTCTATACGCCTTTACTCCCGATATAGAGCCTGTAAGTATTGACGAGGCTTTTTTGGATATAACCGGAAGCCACCAGCTTTTTAATGGGCCTCTCAATACTGCTAAAGCAATCAAAGACACAATCCGTAATAAATTGGGGATTACCGTTTCTATAGGCTTGGCGCCTACGAAGACGGCGGCCAAGATAGCTTCTGATATGAATAAGCCCGATGGTTTGACTATAGTTGGCAGAGATAAGATTTGCGATTTTCTCTGGCCTTTAGATGTTGCTAAAATGTGGGGGGTCGGGCCTAAAACTAAAAACACTTTGAATAATATCGGCATTAAGACCATAGGTGATTTAGCAAGATTTAATAAATGGAAACTGGTAGAGATGTTTGGTGCAGCCGGAAAAGAGTTATGGGAATTATCTATGGGTTTGGATGAAAGAGATGTGGAGACTTCTTCGGTAGAGAAATCTGTAAGTAATGAAATCACTTTTGAAAAAGACACACGTAACAGAGAGTTAATAGGATCCAGCCTGATGTCCTTATGTGAAAAAGTATCTTTCAGGCTCAGGCAGTACGGGTGGAAGGGTAAGGCTATTACCTTGAAGATAAGGTTCGAAAATTTTTCTACCCATACCCGTCAGGTTAGCTTATATAAATCTACAAATTTTGTTAATGTGTTGTATAATAATGCAAACAAACTCTATGCCGGTTTTGCCGGCAATAAGAAAGTCAGGCTAATAGGAGTAAAAGTTTCCAAACTTGTCCCGGCAGGCTTACAGGAAACTATTTTTGCAGAAAAAGACGAAGAGTCTTTAGAAAAAATACACAAAGTCACCGACCGGATTAAAAGCAAATTCGGCGTTGGCTCTATCTGCAGGGCTTCTACTAAAGCTAGAAAAAAGGAGGCAGATTTATAATGAAGAATTTTTTCTCTAAGAGAAGCCGTCTCTATTATCTATTGGCTGGTTGTGTATTTATTTTTTTGCTTGTTTGGTTTTTTACCTGCCCTTGGTTGATGAAACGGCCAAAAATAGTTATTTATGGCGATTCTCGTACCCAGCACGATAAACATCAGAAGGTCGTTGATGCGATTAGTAAAGTAAATCCCCGGGTTGTATTTCATACCGGTGACTTGGTTGAGGACGGTTTAAAACCGGAACAATGGGTGATTTTTAATGAAATAACTTCTGATATCAGAGAATCAGCTGAATTCTATCCGGTATTAGGCAATCATGAGAATAATTCTGAGTTATATTTCGAGAATTTCAACCTGCCTAATAACGAACGCTGGTATACAGTACAGATAGAAGATATTCGTTTTATACTCCTGGACAGCAATACTGATATAACCACTGATTCGGATCAATATAAATGGCTGAAATCAGAATTGGCTAATACGGGCAGAGACGTAAAATTCACCGTAATCCTGTTGCACCAGCCTCTGTTTACCAGCCAGAAGAACCATAAACCCAAAAAATCCCTTAAAAAAAGTCTGGTGCCGTTGTTTGAGCAGTACAAGGTTGATGTAGTTTTTTCTGGCCATTCTCATTACTATGAGAGATTTTTGCATAACGGCATTTATTATATTATAAGCGGCGGCGGCGGCGCTCCTTTGTATCATTTTTCAAACCCGGATCCGGAAAGTGAGTTTTTTGCAAAAAAATATCATTTCTGTTTACTAAAGCCCGAAGAGAATCGATTGACAATTGAAGCTATTGATACAGATATGAACGTTATAGATAAGGTTCGATTAGCTTCCGGTTCCAGGTAGCAGATTAAAAGGCCGGCCGAATATTTTCTCAGCTTTTCGAAATATATTTGTATAAACATTCAGATTAAGATAGGGCAAGAAAATATATGTATTTATACGGTAAAAACTCGGTTACTGAACGATTGAGGCGTAAGCCAGAAACCATATCTAAAATATTTATAAAGGAAAGGCATACCTTGCCGCGCATAGAGGAATTGATTGAAAAAAATAGTATTGCCTTTGCACGGATTTCTTCCAGGAAAATTGACAGCATTAAACGCCCCAAGGACCATCAGGGTATAATTGCTCAGGTTAAAGAATTCGTATATACGGATTTTAATAGCCTGCTTAAATGTACAAAAGCGGAGAAGCCCGTGCTTATCTTTCTTGACCGTATAACTGACCCTCAGAATTTAGGGGTAATTTTACGGATTGCCGCATGTTTTGGCGGATTCGCCGTAGTTATTCCTAAATTTCGGGCGTGTCCGGTAAACGAGACGGTTTTACATGTAGCTTGCGGCGGAGAAAATTATATCCCTGTAAGCTTAGTCTCCAATATTGTTAATTCTATTATTAAAGCTAAACAAGCCGGTTTCTGGATTGCCGGAGCTATAGCCGACAAAAAAGCTGAGGAATTAACTTCAACTGCCTTACCCTTTCCCTTGGGCCTGGTTTTTGGCTCTGAGGGCACAGGCTTGCGTAAGGGGATAAAAAAACATCTTGATATAGATACTTATATTCCGATGACTGGTGCAGAGTTATCGTTTAATGTAGCTACTGCCTGTGCGGTTTATTGCTACGAAATATTTAAACAGAGGGGTGTTCAGAATGAAAAAAAAGAAGCCTGAATTTGCTAAGCTTGTATATTTTATTACTGAATCAGGATTATTAAAACGCCTGCCGCGTTCGGGATGGCAGGTAGCCGGAATAAAAAATGCAGAATCGGTTGCAGACCATAGTTTCCGGTGTGCGGTTATAGGGTATTTACTTGCGAAGATGGAGAAAGCAGATGTTTACAAAGTCCTTTTAATGACTCTATTCGGCGACATTCACGAAGCCCGAATAACAGATATACATAAACTGGCACAGGTTTATTTTGATTTAAAATCTGCTGAAAAGAGGTCTTTTTCCGATCAGGTCGTTTCTTTACCGCAGCCTGTAAAGAAAGAGTTAAAATCTTCTGAAAAGGAATACCACACACAAAAATCTTCCGAAAGTATCATAGCCCGGGATGCCGATATCTTAGAATGTTTAATCCAGGCAAAAGAGTATTATGAACAAGGCTACACGCAGGCTCAAAAACTGATGAAAAAGGCGCCGGTACATCTGCGGACAAAATCAGCTAGAAAACTCTGGCAGGCAGCAAAAAAATCGGATTTAAACGAGTGGTGGTTTAACATAAGCAAATTCTACCGCTAATTATCAGGCTGTTTCCTTGGTGACGTCCCAAAAAGGGACACCCCGCGGGTAATTAGAATTAGAGGTTTGAGGTTAGAACTTACGGATTGCGAAGTAAAAACGAATAAAAAGGTAAGCATAATAGGAGCCGGTGTCGGCGGTTTAGCTACAGCCTGCCGGTTGGCAAGCCGGGGCTACAAATTAACCAATTAACCCGGCGACTTCGTGTATCTTTCGGGTTACAGCTTCAATTACATAATCTGGAGTCGAAGCGCCCGCTGTTATACCCACTGATTTAGCATCAACAAGCATTTGCGGTTTTATTTGGTTTGCAGAGTTTATCCAATATGTCCGGTTATTTATAGATTTAGAAAGTTCATACAGCCGGCGGGTATTTGCGCTTTTTTTTGAGCCGATAATAATTACTACATCGTTTTCTTTAGGCAGGCGTTTTATTTCTTTCTGGCGAAGCCGAGTCGCATTGCAGATAGTATTCGAGAATTTAAAATCCGGTATATATTCTTTCAATTTTTCTGCAATTTGGAGAGTTTTATCCAGATTCTGTGTCGATTGAACTACTACAGCAGCTTTTTTAAGCTGCCTTATCTTATCAAACGGTATATTCTCAACTTTATCAATAACCAGCGCTTTGTTTTTTAATTGCCCTAGTATTCCGCGTACTTCATCGTGTTTTTTATCTCCGATAATTATTATAGAGTACTTTTGTTTTTCATGATTTTTGGCTATATTATGTATTTCTTTTACCATCGGACAGGTTGCATCAACTACTTTATATCCTTTTTCTTTTGCTTGTTTGACAGTCTTTTTCTGCGCACCGTGAGCACGAATTAGCAGGATTTTGCCTTCTCCCGCAGATAAATTTTTGATAGTTTTTATCCCCAGATTTTTCATGTCCGCTACGACATTCTCATTATGTACAATATCGCCCAGCATATATACCTGGTTTGAAATTTCTGCGGTTTGCTGAGCAATTTTTAGTGCCCGTTTTACTCCGAAACAGAACCCCGCCGATTTAGCGATATTTATTTTCATAGATACTTAAACCGTAAAAAGAGTTTTTAATACAATGCCTGTCTTTTTTATAGACGGGATAAAGGCCTTCAGTTTCATCTGCCCCGGTTTAGATTAACGATGTTTTGCGTTTTACGTCTTTCATCCAACATTCTATAAACTCAGACTCGCAGTATACCCGAAACATAGGCGAGAAGCTCATTTTTATATCTTTTACGCATCTTTAATTTAGAAGCAGTCAGGTAAGCTTCTTGGATGAGGCGGAGTATCTCCTTTTTTGCGTATTCCAAAGCCCCGGTTTGTTTGACTAGGCTAATCACGGTTTTCAGGTCAGATTTCGTTATCCGTTCTTTTTTCAGTATACCGCGGATTATTTTT
>CAZBZJ010000095.1:0-5288 GCA_964496355.1 uncultured Planctomycetia bacterium
AGCCTCGCTTTTTAAAAGGCTCTGCCTGGCATACATCCAGTTGACATTTCCCCGCAACGTATTTATCTCGCCGTTATGAGCTAAAAATCTGAACGGCTGTGCTAAACTCCAGGTTGGAAAAGTATTGGTACTGTACCGCGAATGAACTAATACAATGGCACTTTTAAGTCGGTTATCATTTAACTCAGGAAAATACCCTTTTAGCTGATGCGGCATCAACAGGCCTTTATAGGAAAAAGTACGGCTGGATAAATTAGTTATATAGAAAAAATCCTTCTGTCGTAAATTGGAATCAGCTATTACCTTTTCTAAGACTCTTCTGATAACATATAGTCTTATTTCAAACCGCAACTGGCCATTTATACGTCTATTATTCTTAATAAATACCTGTTCGATTACCGGCTGTGTCCTCTTAGCATCTCTGCCTATATCAGTATCATCGACCGGTACTCTCCGCCATCCTAATAAAGACTGCCCTTCTTCTTCAACAACTTTCTTAAATACCAATTTACAAAATCGGCGTTCTTTTTTATCCGCGGGCAGAAAAATCATTCCTGTCCCGTAACTGCCTGCCTGCGGTAAATCTATACCTTCTTTTTCACAAATCCCGCAAAAAAATTCATGCGGCACCTGTAAAAGTATACCTGCGCCGTCTCCTGTTGCAGGATCCGCGCCTACCGCACCGCGATGAGCTAACCGGGATAATACAGTAAGCGAATTCTGAACCAGTTTATGCGATTTACGGCCGGCTATATCACAGACAAAACCTACCCCGCAGGAATCATGTTCATATTCCGGATTATATAATCCCTGCTGAACCGCTGACTTTGATAATCTCTTTTCTTTTATACTTTCCATTTTTTTACGTCTATTCCCAGCTTTACTATTTTCATACGCAGGGTATTCCTGTTAATACCAAGGATTTTCGAAGCTTTAATCTGGTTGCCTTCTGTCTTCTTCAATACTGTTTGAATTAAATCGGTTTCAATATCATCTACCAGGCTTCTGTAAACCGTACCTTCTTTACTTAACAACAAGCCTTTATTCTCAATAATCTGCTGTACAGCCGAAATATGCCCCGGACTGCATTTTCTGATAATTTTTACAGTACCTTTACTTTCAGACTCATCAACAACATCATATCCTTCTTCTCTCAATGTTTTCTGCAGTAATTCGTATACTTTGCACTCATCTTCAACCAACAAAAATGTAATCATTTTTTGACCTCTTCTTAGGCATATCAGCCTAAAAATTTTCTATACCCTTGCTGTGCTTAGTGCTTGAATAATTCTAGCAAAGTTAAGATAAATAAAATATGCCTGCTGATGATAAATATCCTTATTTTGAAGATAACCTTCGTATATCTGCGCTTTATCTATGCTTACGGGTGAATTATCAAGCCAGGATATTATCAATTCCTCATTCATTTCCGGATGAAACTGTAATCCCCAACAATACTCTCCAATCCCAAACCCCTGGTTAACATATTTATCTCCTATAGCAATCAACCGGGCAGATTCCGGAACCTCGAAAGTATGGTTATGCCACTGGAATACCGTTAAGGTATCGCCTAATCCTTTAAACAAGGAATCTGCCGGATCTGTACACATAACTCTACCCCAGCCAATCTCATCCTCAGTACCTTTAGCCACCCTGGCATTTAATACTTCAGCTATAAGCTGTGCGCCCAAACAGATACCTAAAAGAGGTATCTTAGAATCAATGGCTGTTCTAATTAACTCTTTCTCTTCTCGCAGGAAAGGATGTTTATCTTCTTCGTAAACATTCATCGAGCCGCCCATAATAGCCAATCCTTCCAGGGTTCTGATATCAGGCAGGCCTTCTCTCCTTTCTAGATTAAAGATATTCAGTTTCCACTTCGTCTGTTCAAAAAAATCTTTAATCGTACCCGGGCCTTCGATATCTTGATGTTGAATTACAGCAATCATAAATCACAATACAGAATAATATCTGTCCAGCTCATATTGGGACACCTGAATCCTGTAATCATTCCATTCCTTCTTCTTCAATTCTACAAACCTGGGGAATATATGGTCTCCTAAGGTCTTCTTTACCAGACTGCTCTTTTCGGTAAAAGATACAGCACAACCTAGACTATCCGGTAAAGTAGCGATCCTCCTCTTCTTGCGTTCGGCATCGGTCAAATGGTACAGATTCTGTTCCATCGCATTAGGGACTTTATATTTTTTCTCTATACCTTCTAACCCGGCCTGTAACATTGCTGCAAAAGTCAAATAAGGGTTACATGCAGGGTCACAAGCCCTAAACTCGCATCTGGTAGCTTTTTCTTGGCCAGGATGGTATAAAGGAACCCTAATCAAAGCACTTCGATTTCTACGGCTCCAGGCTATATAAACCGGTGCTTCATATCCGGGGACCAGCCGCTTATAAGAATTGGTTGTCTGTGCAAAGAGAGAACAGATTTCCGGCGAATGATGCAATAAACCCGCTATATAACTACGCGCTTCTTCCGATAAGTTGTCTTCGGAACCCTTATCGAAAAAAGCGTTCTGTTTACCTTTAAATAATGATTGGTGGGTATGCATACCAGATCCGTTCTCTCCAAATATAGGTTTAGGCATAAAAGTGGCATACACACCCATCTTATTAGCTATCTCTTTAACCACTACCTTGTAAGTAATAACATTATCTGCCATCTTTAAAGCATCTTCATACCGCATATCGACTTCATGCTGACTGGGAGCTACTTCATGATGGGAATATTCTACTTTGATACCCATCTGTTCTAAAGCCAAGACTGTCTCTCTTCTCAAATCGCTGGCAACATCTAAAGTAGTAAGATCAAAATATCCCCCCTTATCTAAAATAATCGGAGACTCGTCATTTTTAAAATAAAAATATTCTAATTCAGGCCCTACGTAAAAATGGTCATATCCCATCCCTCCGGCACGTTGTAAGGCACGTTTTAACACGTATCTTGGATCGCCGGCATACGGTGTACGATCAGGGTTAAGAATATCGCATATCATCCTGGCTACAGCCTTTTCTTTCGGCCGCCAGGGTAATATAGCGAAAGTATCCGGGTCAGGCATAGCAATCATATCTGATTCTTCGATATCCTGATACCCGGTAATAGACGAACCATCAAACCCCATACCGTTTTCTAAAGCTCCTTCTAATTCGTTATCAGTGATAGCAAAACTTTTAACTTGTCCCAAGATATCAGTAAACCATAACCTGATAAATTTTACGTCATTCTCCTTAACCAGTTTTAAAATGTCCTGTCCTGTCTTTTTAGCCATTTTCCCTCCTGTTTTTACAGAAGTCAGACACCAGATTTTTATAGCCTGTGTCTTCCGACTTCTAACTTCTGTTTTCTGTCCTCTAAAACTGCCCTGTTTAACAGCACATATATCAAAAAAAAGAGGCATCCTCTTTTATAAGAACGCCTCTGTTCTATCCTTACTATTCGCACGCCTTCGTGCGCTATATAACTTCTATATATTAAAGTAAAATTCCTTGCTATTTGGTAACCGGCTTTTTCCATTTTCTCCAATTCCCGCCGCGCAGGTGAAATTGAAATTATTCCCTATTTACAAGGCTTTTTCATTTCCCACCTACGCGGTGGAAATGAAGGTTTCATCCAATAGCCGAACCGCCTCTTTCGCCGGTACGGATACGGATACATTCGCCTAAATCCACAACAAAAATCTTGCCATCTCCAATATTATCGGTTCTGACACCTTTAATAACCGCATCTATTGTGGGTTCAACAAAATCTTCATTAACAGCTATTTCAATCCGGATCTTCTTTAACAGGTTTACTTCGTGCACTACGCCCCGATAGGTTTCAGTATATCCCTTTTGCTGGCCGCAGCCTAGAGCATTCGTTACCGTCATTTTAAAAACCTGTGCGTCATACAGAGATTTCTTTACATCCGGTAATTTGTGCGGCTGAATCATCGCTATTATTAATTTCATTGTTGCTCCTTTTTTCATAATTATCTGGTGGTAAATATCTGAAAACCTGCATAAGAATCCATGCCATGCTGGGTTATATCCAATCCTTTTAACTCTTCTTCTCTGGACACCCTCAAACCTACAATTGCATTGATAACTTTGAAAATACAGAACATTACCAACCCTACAAAAAGAACCACAATAGTTACTCCTAAAGCTTGTATCCCCAACTGAGTAAATCCTCCGCCGTGGACTAATCCATCATTGGCTAACCCTAAAACTTTATGGCCAAAGATACCTACTGCTAAAGTACCCCAAATACCATTAACGGCATGTACTGGTACAGCTCCTACAGGATCATCAATCCGGACCTTATCGAGAAAAACCGTAGCCAGAACAACCAGTAGCCCGCCAATTGCACCTATAATAATTGCTTCTATAGGATATACAAACGCACAGGGTGCGGTTATAGCTACCAGGCCTGCTAAAGCACCATTCATAGTCATAGTTAAATCGGGCTTACCAAACTTTTTCCAAGCGAAAAACATTCCCATTAAACCGCCGGAAACAGCGGCTAAGTTTGTAGTAACTGCAACATGCGCTATTTGACTACCATCACCCACACTTAAAGTCGAACCCGGATTAAAACCAAACCAGGCAAACCAGAGAATTAAAGTCCCCAAAGAAGCTAACGGCATGGAATGGCCTTCTATAGCATTGGCTGAACCATCTTTATTATACTTACCGATCCTCGGGCCTAAGACAATCGTGCCCATAAGAGCCGCCGTACCTCCAACCGCGTGTACAACCGTAGAACCGGCAAAATCAGCAAAGTTAAGATCAGATAACCATCCTCCGCCCCATATCCAGTGTCCTACCAGAGGGTATACAGTAGCAGAAATAATGAATGAATACATCAAATAAGCTTTAAATTTCATCCGTTCAGCTACGCCACCGGCAACAATAGTCGCCGCGGCCCCACAGAATACCGCATGAAAAAGCCAGTTTGCATATAAAGGTAAATTACCGGCATGTGAGTCTGCTCCTAACAGGAACCAGCCGGTTGAACCGAAAAAACCGTTGCCAGCACCAAACATAATCGCATACCCAAACATAAAAAATCCCATCGATGCCATACAGAAGTCTAAAAAATTGTTCATAAGAATGTTACACGTATTTTTGGTCCTGACTAATCCGGATTCTAACATACCGAATCCTGCCTGCATTATAAATACCATAAAAGCTGCAATCATCACCCATAAAGTATCAAGCCCTATCGTTAAACTTTCCATACGCCCTCCTTCCTTTAAAAAACGTATTGTCAAAAGTTTTTAAACAATACTGTT
>CAZBZJ010000096.1:0-5287 GCA_964496355.1 uncultured Planctomycetia bacterium
TATCATATCTTTTAAGGCATCGCTCTTAAGCTTATTCCGTATACAAAACGAAAAATAACCTATCAATTCATGAGCGATATTGGATAACAGGTGTGCGCCCAGGATATATCCTTCATTATCAACAAGCACCTTTGCAAAGCCCCGGGTATCGTTATAGACCAAAGAACTAGTATTGCTTTTAAAGTTATATTTAACCACTCTATAATCTATAGAATTTTCTTTAGCCGCTTCTTCGCTTATTCCGCAACTCGCTGCAGAAGGAACCATAAATATACAAGAGGGCACTCCGCGATAATCGGCTTTTATACTGCCTCCTGCAATATTATCTACGCATATTCTGGCCTGATATTCGGCGGTATAGGCATAAAAATATTTAGAAGCAGCATCCCCGCATACAAAGATATTTTCGATATCGCTCCTGAGAAAATCATCTACCTCGATATTTCCTGACTTACCTGTTTTTATACCTGCCTTCTCTAAACCCAAGCCGTTTATACGGGGTTTTCTTCCTATACAGACTATAATTTTGTCGAAACCGCCAGAATCAATACTTGAAAACTCCCGGTTGAGTTCGACTTTTACACCCCGGTTCTGAATAATATTTTTAACCCTTTTTGATATATCCCGGTCAAAGCCCGGAAGTACCGAGCCTTCCTTTTCAACTAACAAGACCTTTTTTTTAAACAGGCTCAGCAAAAAAGAAAACTCTACGCCTATTGCCCCGGCTCCGACGATTAAATATTTATCTTCTAATTTTCCGGCATCTAAAAATTCGCCGCTGGTTATTACTTTACCGGAATCCATATCCGGCAGAAGCACGGATTCAGAACCTGTAGCAATAATTATAAATTCGGCCTTGATCTGTTTTCCGTCAGCCTTAACAGTATGGTTATCTAATAATTCGGCTCTGGCGTTTATAATGTCGATACCCCGGAACTCAAGATACGACTTTACCGTTTTACGAATAGCAGATATATCTTTATCTTTTTCTTCGCGCAACTCACCGAAGCTGTTGAACTTATCACTATTATGAATATAGAATTTAGTAGGTATACAACCCTGGTTTAAACACACCCCTCCCAGTAAATGCTCTTCTATAAGGACAGCCTTTAGTTTATATTTAGCGCATCGCTTTGCCGCCTCTATACCAGCCGGCCCTCCACCGATAATCGCTATTTTGTAGGTAAGCTCATTCATTATTTAAATCGAACCCTCAATTTAATGCAGATTATTATATCAATTTTAAGTTTTTCCGGAAAGCTTCTTCGGACCGGAGAAGGGCCTCTTTTTCCTCTGCGGGTAAATCAAATTCTACGATTTTTTCAATTCCATTACTGCCTATAATTACCGGCATTCCCAGGCAGATATTTTTTAAACCGTATTCGCCGTTAAGATTAACCGATGCAAAACTTAGCTTTTTTTTATCATGCTCTATGCTCTCTACCAAATCCTTCAAAGCTGCAGCCGGAGCAAAACGGGCACTGCCGGTTTTCAATAATTTTACTATAGCAGCGCCTCTTTGTGCTGTCAGATTCTGTATATCAGCAAAATCTTCTGCTGATAGAAAATTATCTTTTTGGCCAGCCGTTATGCCGGACAACGAAGAGACTAACATCTGGCGGCCGTGTACTCCGAATACCACCGGAGAAATGTTATTTATAGATACACCGGCAGCCCGGCTCATAAGATTAGCTAATCTGGAAGAGTCCAGGCCCGACCCCATACCCATAACCCTTTTCCGGTTAAAACCGGTTTGATGTAGAATTATATAAGTCATTATATCTAAAGGGTTTGTAACTACGATAATCTTGGATTCAGGAGAGGTTTCTTTAATCTTGCCGCCCACATCTTTAATTATCGCCGAATTTATTGTAATTAAATCTTCCCGGGCCTCTCCTGGAGAACGCGCTTTACCGCAAGTGACAACAACTATATCAGAATCAGACGACTCATTGAAATCATCCGTGCCTTTTACGGATATATCCGCTCCGAAAAAATACCGGGAATCTTCCAGGTCTAACGCCAACGCTTCAGCTAAATCTCTCTGGACATCAACTAAGACTATATGGCTGCACACCTTTTTGACAAGCAATAAAAATGCCAGGTTACTGCCTACATTTCCGGCTCCGATTATTGAGATTTTACCTAACTTCATCTTGAGACTTTCTTAATTTTTGTATTCTATCAGCGATAGATTCGGCCATCTGGCTGGTTCCTACGGCTGCAGGGTCATCACGGCGTGGTTTTAAATCGTAAGTAACGTATTTACCTTCGGTTATAACATCCTGTACTGCAGCATCAACCATATCTGCTGCCCTGTCCTCACCCAGATATTTAAGAAGCAATCGGGCTGATAAAATAGTCGCAACCGGATTTACCTTATTTTTTCCGGCGTATTTAGGTGCCGAGCCATGAACCGGCTCAAAAACAGCTTCTGTCTGTCCGATATTTGCTCCCGGAGCCAATCCCAGGCCGCCAACCAGGCCGGCACATAAATCGGATATAATATCCCCGTATAAATTAGGCAATATAAGAACATCGAAATTCTGCGGCCTTAATACCAACTGCATAGAAAGATTATCTACTATATAGTCATTAGCTTCTATATCTTTGTATTCTTCGGCTATCCGGTAGAAAGTTTTTAAAAACAACCCATCGGTAAATTTCAGAATGTTAGCTTTATGTACACAACTTACCTTTTTTCGGTTATTACGCCTGGCATGATCAAAACCAAAACGAATTATACGTTCAGAACCTCGTTTTGAGATCGTCTTGAGTGAAATTGCCGTATCAGCAGAAATCCGGCTATTTTGTTGAAGATTCACTTTTTCTATTAACTCCCGGGTGGATTTATCGCCCAGTTCAAACTCTATACCCGCATAAAGGCCTTCGGTATTCTCTCTGACTACAATTAAATCGATATCTTTGTATTTAGAATTAATAAAGTACTTTGTGTTTGCCGGCCGTAAATTAGCATATAAATCCAGGCGTTTACGCAATTCGACATTTACCGACCTGAAACTTCCGCCCACAGGAGTAGTAACCGGCCCTTTTAATGCTACTTTATTCTTTTTTATCGACTTAATAGTCTCCTCGGGAAGCAGGTCGCCGGTTTTATCCTTAGCTGTTTTACCTAACATCTGCTCTTCCCATTGAATGTCTATGCCGGTTGCAGCTACACAAACTTTAGCGGCTTTTGTTATTTCGGGCCCAATTCCGTCACCGGGGATTAAAGTAACTCTATAACTCATTGTTCAAGCTCCTGATTCAAAGGTTAAAACCACCGTGCTTTTCCAGATAATTTATTATTCCGCCGCTCTTTATCAACTCAACCTGAAAATTAGTCCAGGGCGTAAAGCCTGTCTGTGTACTGCGGCTTTCATCGGTGATTATGCCGGTTTTAAGGTCTATATTCAAGATATCCCCTTCTTTAAGATTGTTAGTATCCGCTTCAATTAACCCCAAACCGATATTAAAAGCATTCCGGTAAAAAATCCTTGCAAAACTTTTTGCTGCTACACAAACAATTCCAGCCTCTTTTATCACCCTGGGGGCTTGTTCACGCGAAGAGCCCATACCGAAATTATGGCCAGCAACAATAATACTTTTGCCGGGCTTAATGGTATCATAAAAGCCGGGCCGAATATCATCAAAAATATGCCGGCATAAGACTTTCATATCAGTTATAGAAAATTTATACCGCCCGGAAATGATAAAATCAGTGTTTATATCATCACCGAATTTATAACTTTTTCCCCTGTAAATCATAATATCTTAAATTCTTCTAAGTTCTTTACCTTACTGACCGCCATATCATATGATATCATATGTTTTTGATAAAGTTCCTTCAGGCATTTATCCATAGTCTTCATGCCATGCTGAGCCCCTGTCTGCAATAAAGTCGGTATCTGTTCGATTTCGCCTTCTCTAACCAGGTTCCGGACACCCGGAGTAGCTACCATAACTTCTGTGGCTAAAATCCTGCCTTCGCCGCTAATATGCGGTAGAAGCAATTGTGAAATTACGACTCTTAACGAATTACCAAGTTGTAAACGTACCTGTCTCTGCTGATGCGGCGGAAACACATCTATTATTCGTTCGATAGTCTGGGGAGCATCCGGGGTATGCAAGGTTGCCAAAACTAAATGCCCGGTTTCAGCAGCCGTTAAAGCCGTAGATATAGTCTCTAAATCACGCATCTCCCCTACTACGATAACATCGGGATCCTGCCGTAAGACGCGTTTTAAAGCTTCAGCAAAAGAAAGTGTGTCCGAAAAAACCTCTCGTTGCTTAATTATACTTTTATTGTTCTTATGGACGAATTCAATCGGGTCTTCTATAGAGATAATGACACATTCACGTTCAGCGTTTATAAGGTTAACCATAGACGCCATAGTCGTACTCTTACCCATACCCGTAGGGCCAGTAACTAAGACCAACCCATTCGGTTTTCGTGCAAATTCCTGAGCGATAGGCGGCAAACCCAAATCCGCAAGCTGAGGGATTTGCCGCGGGACGCGCCGGAAAGCTGCTTCAACATTGCCCCGCTGAAGGTGTATATTAACCCTGAACCTGTCAAAACCATGGGGAGCGAATGAAAAATCTAATTCCTTATCTTTTTCAAACTTTTCTTTCTGAATATCCGTAAGTATAGAATAAATGGTATTTTTGAGCTTTTCCCGGTTAAGAGCTTCTAAATTGTTCAGAATTTTTAAATCTCCGTCTATTCTTATTACCGGCGGCGTATTCAAAGTAAGGTGTAAATCCGAAGCATTTCTTTCCATAGTTATGCGCAAAAGTTCTTTTATGTCTATCATCCCCATCCTCCTCGATTTTTATCGGCTCTTAAGGCAACCCTGCCGAAGAACCTATATCTTAAATCTATAAGAATCTTGCCGGATTTGTAATCTTGCCTTTTATACACGATGCTGCTACAGTCGCAGGCGAAGCTAAATAAATGAATGCTTTAGGGTTACCCATCCTGCCCTTAAAATTACGGTTAGCCGTAGATAAGACAATTTCGCCGTCAGCCGGTACGCCTTGGCCGGTACCAACACACGGCCCGCATCCTGGCGGAAGTATAATAGCACCGGCTTTAACAAAAATATCTATAAACCCTTTCTTCAAGCAAGCCTCCAGAATACGCCGGGAAGCAGGAGCAATCAGAAGCCGGGTATTCCTATCAAGCCGGCGGTTCTTCAAAATCCGGGCAGCCACCGCAAAATCTTCAACTCTTCCGTTAGTACACGTTCCAATATATCCCTGATCTATTTTTAACCCTTCTATT